>JAURJO010000251.1 GCA_030832235.1 Verrucomicrobiota bacterium | reverse complement strand
CGTACGGTGGCAGCGCTCCGGCACGTACTCGTGGGCGGCCGCCGGGCCCTGCCAGAAATCCCAATTCAGCTCCTCCGGCACCGCGGCGGTCTTGAACGGCCCCTCCCGCAGTCCCGCGGGCAGCCAGACGTTGGCCTCGCGCAATTTTCCGATGCGCTGGTTCCGCACGAGTTCGCACGCGAGACGGAACCGCTGCGAGCTGCGCTGCTGGGTGCCCGTTTGCAGCACGATGCCTGCCTTCCGCACCGCTGCCACGAGCCGGCGGCCCTCGTCGATGGTGAGCGTCAGCGGCTTCTCCGCGTAAACATCCTTCCCGGCGCGCGCGCAGCCGAGGTTGACCAGCGTGTGCCAGTGGTCGGGCGTGCCGTTGATCACCACGTCGATGTCGTCGCGTTCCAGCACGCGCCGGAAATCCGCGCAGTCCTCGGGTTTGCGGCCCTCGACGGTGAGTTTCTCGATGGCGCTCGCGGCGCGCTTGCGGTCGACGTCGCAGACCAGCCGCACGTCGCCCCAGTTGGCGGCGTTGCGGGCGTCGTTGGTCCCCTGCCCGCCCGCGCCCACCAGCGCTATGCCCGGACGGTCGTTTGGCGAAAGCCGGCGTCGACGCACAGCTTCAGCGGCGACCAGCTGGCGCTCGGCGAACCAGACCGGCACGCCGGAAACCGCGGCGAATGCGGCGCAACGCTGCATGAAACGACGGCGGGAAACGTGGAATTCTTTCATGGGGAGGGTAACGCGCGGCGACGCTAGGGCCGCGCCTCATCTCCGCAAGCCTGCCGCCGCAGCCGGCGAACTTTCAGGGCGCGTGCGCCGCCGCCAGCCCCGGCTCGTCCAGGTCGAGCCGGTACATGATCTGATTATAGTCGTACCGTGAAACCGCCGGCGGCCGGTCGGCGAACTCCCGGGTAAAGGTGCCCTCGAAGATCAGCACGGGCGAATCCGCGGCGGACCACATCGCGTGGATGCGGGGATTGTAAAACGTGTAGTTGTCATGGCTGAGCACCTTCACGGCCCTCCCCCACGGACCCGTGGGCGCGGGCGCCTCCGAGTACCAGATGTCACCGAGAAACGATCCTGCGCCACTCGCCTGGGTGAAGATCGTGACCCACTTCCGCCTCCACGGATGCCAAGCGACGGAACCTCCGTGCACCTTCACCGGCTTGCCGCCGTCCGTCGGGGTAAGGGTCACCGGAGCCTCCATCTTTTCCCACTGCGCAGGATCACACCACATCTCGAACGTCGCTCGACAC
The DNA here is from genome assembly GCA_030832235.1 of Verrucomicrobiota bacterium. Lineage (GTDB taxonomy): Bacteria > Verrucomicrobiota > Verrucomicrobiia > Opitutales > Opitutaceae > ER46. Next base: position 6,037 of record JAURJO010000251.1, on the reverse strand, counting down.
CGAAGCACGGGAAACGGATTCCCGAAATAAGCCCATTTCACCCCCCGTTCGTCGTCCGCCAGAAACGCCTGCCCGTCCGGCAGGGAGGGCGGACGCGGGCCGGCGTCCATCTCGCGCCAGAGCACGGACAGTGGTTCGAAGTCTTCCGACGACTCGTTCCAGACGCAGAGGCCGGTCTCGTACACGGAAAGCGGTGCGCGGATCTTCGCGTACGCGGCGACGAGGCGTTCGCGACCGGCGGCATCCGGTAGAGCGATCACCCCGCTCAGCCAGGTCGGTCCGGGCCCTGGCATCCGGGCCACGTCGCGCGGCCGCCCGGACGGTCCACGAAAATGCGCCAAATCCAGACGCAACGGCGGCTCGAATGTCGCCAATGGCCGCACGTTGGTCCGCGCCGCCGACATGTGGAAAATCCCGAGCGGATAATGCGGCAGCGTGGTGTCGCCCCAAGCCCAGAAAAGCCCGCCGCCGAAAACCACGGCCTGAACGCTGTCGCAGCCGAGAACACCGGTTTCCTTCCAAAGGCCATCCAGACCGATTTTCTGGCTCTCACCGAAAATCCCCGCGCCCGTCACGCGCCCGAGCCGCCGCGCGAGACTGGTCCGCTCCACCTCCACGCGCAGCCGCCCACCCGGAACCGGCGTGAGCCTGACGCCACGGTAGCCGAAACCATCGGCCTTGACCCCGTAGCCATGCCCGGAAACGTCCAGCCACAATTCGCGCCCCATCAGCTCCGGCAAATCGAACGCGATCACGCCTGCGTTGTCGGACACAAACCGGACGCCGTGCAAGGTGCGCAGTTCAACAAGCGGCACCGGCCAGCCGGAAACCCGCTCGACCACATCAATGCGACAGGGGACGAGCGGCGCGGCCGCGGTGCCGGCGGAAATCAAACCCGCGAAAATCCCGGCGAATACCGCTCGCGCCGGGCACATGGTTCAGCCGAGGGAGAGCTTGTACTCGACCGACTCCCGCAGGGCTTCCCAGCTGGCGTCGATGATGTTGTCACTCACGCCGACGGTGCCCCAGATGCGGGCGCCGTCGCCGCTCTCGATCAGCACGCGGGTGCGGGCGCCGGCGCCGTCGCTACCCTCGAGGATGCGAACCTTGTAGTCGCGCAGACCGACCTCGCGCAGGGCCGGATAAGTCTTCTCCAACGCGAGGCGCAACGCCTTGTCGAGCGCGCCGACGGGCCCGATCTCCTCGGCCACGGTGTGAACGGTCTCGCCGTTGACGCGGAGTTTCACCGTGGCCTCGGCCCAGAGCTCGCTGCCGTGGCGCTCAATGATTACCCGATAACCCTCCACGTCGAAGAAAGAGCGCCGCTGACCGAGGTGACGCGCGACCAGCAGCCTGAACGAGGCGTCGGCCGCCTCGTACTCGTACCCCCGGAATTCGCGCTCCTTCAGCTCCTCGATCAGCGCCTTCATCTCGGGGCGTTTCTCGTCGAGCTCGATGCCGAGTTCGCGCGCCTTGAGGGCGAGACTGCTGCGGCCGGCCATGTCGGAGACGAGCACCCGGGTGCGGTTGCCGACGAGGGCGGGATCGATGTGCTCGTAGCTCCGCGCCACCTTCTGAGCGGCATTGGCGTGCAGGCCGCCCTTGTGGGCGAAGGCCGACTGCCCGACGAACGGCGCCTTCGGGTCAGGCCGCAGGTTGGCGAGCTCGTCGAAGAAAAGCGACAGGTCGCGCAATTGGGCGAGGTTACCGGCGCAACGCGCGGTGCGGCCCATCTTCAGCACGATATTCGGCAGGATGGTCGTCATGTTGGCATTGCCGACCCGCTCGCCGTAGCCGTTGACGGTGCCCTGCACGAGCGTCGCGCCCGCGGCCACTCCCGCCAGGGAAAGCGCGACACCGAGACCGCTGTCGTTGTGGCAATGCACGCCGACCTTGTCGGCCCCGAACTCCTTCACCACCCGGGCGACGATCTCCTTGAACTCATCCACCAGCGTGCCGCCGTTGGTGTCGCACAACGTGAGATTCGAAGCACCGCCGCGCACCGCCGCCGCCAGCGTGCGCAGCGCGTAATCGGGGTCGGTCTTGAACCCGTCGAAGAAGTGCTCGGCGTCGTGGATCACCTCGCGCCCCTCGGCGACGAGAAAGCGGGCCGAGTCCTCGATCATCGCGAGGTTTTCCTCGAGTGTGGTGCGGAGGATCTCGGTCACGTGGAGATTCCAAGTCTTTCCCACGATCGTCATCACCGGCATGCCGCTGTCGAGGAGCGTGCGCAGCTGCGGATCCTCCGAGGCCTTCACGCCGGCCCGACGGGTGGAGCCGAAGGCGGCCAGGCGTGCGTGGCGCAGCTTCAGTTTCCTCGCCTCCTGGAAGAAGGTGATGTCGCGCGGGTTCGAGCCGGGAAAACCGCCCTCGATGTAATCGACCCCGAACTGGTCGAGCCGCTCCGCAATGAGCAGCTTGTCGGTCACGGAGAAGCTGATGCCCTCGCCCTGCGTGCCATCGCGCAGGGTGGTGTCATAGATCTTGACGACGTTGCTCATGGAAAGAGCGAGCGTTGGCCCGCGATAAACGGGAGGCAAGGGGGCATTTGGAAACGGCCCACCCGGATACCCCGAGCCGTCAGCGTTGCCCGCGCTCGATCAGCCAGCCGAGCGCGCCTTGCGCCGTTCCATGCGAAAGCGGATGCACGGCGCCGTCGCAGACCCCCGCCGCAACGAGCACGCGCCGGAGCGACGGCGGCAGATCACCGGGAAACCAATGCCGCCACTTCCGCTCCATCGCCTCTGGCGCCAACCCATCTGCGGCGGCGAGCGGCAGTAATCCGTCGCAGATCAGGGTGTCGAGCCGCGTGCCCGGGATCGCACCGCCGCAAACCACCTCCGCCACGTCCGTGCGCCAACCACCGAAATCCTCCGCTCGCCGCACCACGGCCGCTCCCTCGCTCTGCTTGGGGGAAGGCCGCGGCGAGGACCGGGCGATTATTCTCCATACGTCCGGCCACGCCGGCACGCGTGCCACCCAGGAAGCGTACTGGCGCAACCGCACCAGCGGTCGGTTGGCAGGCCTCACACCCTGCAGGCTCCACGCCTCAGCCTCGGTCTCCACCAGCGCGGTGGGATCGGGCGGCAGCTCGCGCCACTCGGGCAACGGATGCGAGCCCGCGAGCCGTAGCATCGGGGCGCGGTTGAAGCGGTACCCGAGGATCTCCAGCGCCGTCTGGTGGCAGGCCGTCTCCCAGCCGAGCCGGCGCAACCGCAGCCCCGCGAAATGCACCTTCTGCCGCCAGCGCCGCGCCGCATGTTCCTCCAGCAAGCGTCGGCGGTCCTCCGTCGGCACCCGCGCGAGTTCGTCCGGCAGGCGCGCGAGTACGCGATCCGCGAGTTGCTCGACCGCTTCGTCCGCCGCGAACTCCTCCAAACCCCGGTGCAGGAGCGGCAATAACGCGAGCACCGGGATGCTGCGCCCGCCCGTACCCAAGGTCACCGAGCCCGGCGGCGGCGGAAACAGCACGACGTGCAACACGACGTCATCATACGCGCGGTCGCGCACGTGGCCGTGGGCGTCCCAGTCGGACGCATGCACGTGCAACTCGACGTCGCCCGTGACAACCGGCGCGCCCTCGCCCGCCCCGAACCTCAGCCGCGCCTGACGAAAATCGGGGCCGCCAAGCAAATTCCACCGCCCCGGACTGATTACCCGCACCGGCCGCCCATCGGTCAGGCGCACCGCGGCGCGATCAAAGTCACCGCGCAGCCAGATCTTCTGGAGCAGCCGCTCCGGAAAGGAAAACGCGCCGTGGATGCCTTGGAGCTCCGCGACGCAGGGATCGGTCCCCGCGATCACGGCGACTCACTTTCCGCCCACCGCGTAGAGCCGGCGCTGGCCCGCAAGGTAGAGCGTGCCGTTCGCCAGCACCGGCGTGCCGTGCGCGCAATCGGGCAAAGGTTCATGCCGCGCGATCTGTTTCTTCTCACGGCCCGTGGCGAATATCACCACATCGCCGTCGGCCGTCTGCACGAGCACGCGGTTTCCGGACACAACCGGCGATCCCCAGACCGCGGCCTTAAGGTCGTGAAACCAGACCCGCTCGCCCGTGGCAAAGTCGACGCAATTGGGAAACCCCGCGGTGTCGGTCGCGTAAACCAACCCGTCTGCGACCGCGACCGTCGAAATGCTGTCGTTGAACGCTTCACCTCCGAGGCGCCAGCGCTCGGCCGTGGCGGTGACATCTCCGCGGCCGGTGGCGTCGATTCGGCGCAAAGCGCCCGGACCACCACCCGCCTCGGGCTCACCGATCGCCACCACCACGGAGTCGCCGATGATCACCGGCGCCGAAACAAGATTATAGGTCGTCTCCGGGTCGCCCTCGGGGTGCGTCTTCTCGTGGGCCTTGCAATTAAAACGCCAGAGCGGCTTCCCGGTCGCGGGCTCGAACGCGTGAAGCATCCCGTCGCCACCCGGAAACACGACCTGCGGTTCGCCCTTCACCACCCCGTAAGCCGGGGAACCCCATTGGCCGGTGAGGATGCGCGTGCCCGGCGAACTATCCTTCCAGACGATCCGCCCGGAGTTGCGATCGACCGCCACGAAGCTCGGCACCTCGGGCTTGGCGACCTTACCGGTGCGCGGACTTGCGCCGTGGCCGGTAAGCACAAAAACGAGATCGCCCGCGACGACCGGCGAAGAGGCGGAAGCCTGGTTGGGTGCCACACCAAAGGTCGCGCGGAAATCGATCTTCCAGCGCTCCGCTCCATCCGCGACCGCCCGCGCCACGAGTTCGCCGCGGTTACTGACGTAGAAAACCGCGTCACCCGCCACGCACGGCGTGGAGCAGACGCCGATGCTCACATCATCCTCGGTCGCGTCGCCGAGTTTTTCGTGCACGGCCTCCCACATGAGTCGGCCGTCCTTCTCCGCGAAACACTTCAACACGCCACCCTTGCGCCGATCCTCCTCCGGCAGGTTGGTGCCGATGAAAACGCGGCCGTCGCTAACCACCGGAGCCCCGTAGGTCACATGGCCCAGCGGGGCCGTCCAACGGAGGTTTTTACCTTCGCCGCCCTCCTCCCAACTCCAGTTGGCGGGAAGGGCGGCCGCCTCGGCCACCATGTTCCGGTCCGGGCGTCCGCCTAGCATCGGCCAGTCTGCCGCGGAAACGGCGGCCGCCGCGGAGAGAAATGCCAACGAAAGGGCGAGCTCCCGAATCATGATTTCGGCGCGATGCAGACGAGGTGGTTGAAGGTGCGCACGTAGAGCCGTCCGCCATCGACGCACGGCGTCGTGTGGCTCCCCTCCCCGATCGGATTGCGTGCGAGTTCCTCGAATTTGTCGCCCGTCGCGAGCACGATCATCTCGCCCTTCACCGTCGGCGCGTAGATACGCCGATCGATCATCACGGGCGAACCGAAGAACTCGGCGCGGAGACGCTCCGACCACAGTTCGCGACCCGTCTCGGCTTCGAGCGCGGTGGCAACCCCGCCGTCACTCACCCAGTAAAGGATGCCGTCACGGTAGAGTGGAGTCGTGACGTACGGCGTGGCCTTCCGAATCACATAGGCCACGTGCGTCGCGCCTACATCACCTTGGCCGCCGAGGCGCACGGCGGTGAGCTGGTTGCCCGCGCCTCCGGCCTGACCGCAGCTGCCGATCACGACGCCGCCGGCGACGACCGGCGAAGCCGCCATGCGCAGCTTATAGACGGGAGCCTCCCAGTTGGAGCGGCCGGTCAGCGGATCGAGGCTCGAGATGCCGTGTGACTTGCTGGTGAGCAGGAGTTCGTCGGTGCCGTCGGGCCGCGTGTGCACGCAAGGCGTGCTGTAGGCGGTGCCGTTGTCGGACGCGCGGCGCTTGGTCTCCCAGACGGTCTTGCCGGTCGCGAGATCGAGGGCGACCACCGTGCTGGCGGCATCCTGGTCGTTGGTCACGATCACCGTCCGCTGGTAGATCATCGGCGAGGCCCCGTGGCCGTGTTGGGAGGTGAAGGTCCCTAGGTCGCGTTCCCAAAGCAGCCGGCCGTCATGGGCGAAGGCCCGCACCCAGAAGTGCTCCGTCGAGACGAACGTCGCGATGACCCGCT
>JAURJO010000250.1 GCA_030832235.1 Verrucomicrobiota bacterium | reverse complement strand
GGGTGATCGAGTTGTACAACGCCCGCAGCGGCACGACGCGCACCGGCGATTACCGCGAGAGCGAGGGAACCGAGGACGGCTTCGCGCCCGGACCATGACGGTGAGGGGAAGACAGGGATGGGAAACTGGTGAGACTTTGAGACAGTGGGCGGGAAGCCCCGGTCGCACTCATCCCCGGAGTCTCGTGGGTCTTACGCCTCGTTCCTCTGGTCCGCTCCCCGTGTATTTCGTGGAGCGGTCTACTACCACGTCTTCCACGTCTCCCGAGTCTGATTGGTCTTTCCTGTCTCCCTGAGAGGACTTGTTTGCCCCGTGGAACCGGGGTGCTTACTTCGTTGGGTGCGAAAAGCCATGCGGCTTTTTTCGGCCCTTCATTCCTCGCCTTCGCTCCCGATGCTCATTTTTCGCCGGTTCGCCCTTCACACCTTGTTTCTTGTCGCCGCCGCCGTCGGCGTTCGCGCCCAGACAGCGACGATGACGTCCAGCGCCACGACCTACCCGGCCACCGCGGGCCAAGTAACGCTCAGCGTCTCGATCAACTACGCTTCGGCAGCCGCTCCAACCGCTCTTGGATTCACGATCGAGCTACCCTCCGGGTGGGCGTTGGTAAGCACGAGCGGGACTAACGTGCCAGAAATCCGCTCAAGGGCGGGCGACGTCGGTGTCTTGGAATTTGCTTACGCCTCGGCTCCGACCGGATCCGCATCCTTCGCGGTCGTGGTGTCACACCCGGCCGGCATGTCCGGTCAACAGACGATTCGCGGCTCGGGTCTCTACCGTTCTCCTCTACGCAACCTCTCGGTGCCCGACGTGGCACTTGTTTCGGAGGCTTCCCCGCCCGTCATCACCCGCCATCCCGCCAGCACCAGCGTGGCCGCGGGGCAGGCGGTGTCCCTCATGATCGAGGTCTCCGGTTCGCCGGTCCTCACGTATCAATGGCGTCGCGACGGCGTGGCCCTCGCCGGTGCGACCACAGCCACGCTGAGCCTCGGTGCGGTTTCGGCCGCTTCGGCGGGTTCGTACGATGTCGTGGTGGCGAATTCTGCCGGAAACGTCACCAGCCGTCCGGCTGTGGTTGCCGTGACTGCTGCTGCCGTCGCGCCCGCGATCACCGCTCAGCCTGTCTCCCAAACGGTTAGACCGGGGGCTACGGCGACCTTTGTGGTCGCCGCGACGGGTTCGGCGCCACTCGCCTATGAATGGCGCCGGGACGGCGTGCCTGTGCCGGGCGCCACGGAGGCGACCCTGCTGCTGCCCGCGGTTTACGCGACGTCGGCCGGGGGATTTTCCGTCGTCGTTTCCAACTCCGCGGGGAGCGTCACGAGCTCCTCGGCCACGCTCACCGTCAGCTCAGCCGCCGCGGCCCCGGTTATCACCATCCAGCCCGTTTCACAGGCGGTCGCCGCTGGAGGTTCCGCCACGCTCTCGGTCGTGGCGACGGGTACCGCACCGCTGGCCTACCAATGGCGCAAGGACGGCGCCGCCATCGCCGGTGCCACGCGTGAAACCTTCGCGCTTTTGTCCTTCGCCGCTTCCGCGGCCGGTTCATACACCGTCGTTGTTTCCAACTCCGCTGGGTCGGTGACGTCCTCGCCGGCCGTCGTCTCCCTCGCGGCGTCGACCGGCCTGGACGGGGCCGTGTTCGGCACGTTTGCAGGCGACGCCGGCTCTTTCGCACTGTGGGTGCGCGCGGATCGCACCGCGGTGTTCCTGGGATTTCTCCGCTCCGGCGGGCGTGCATTGTTGAATCGCGCCGCTGAGATCGGTGCCGACGGACGTTTCCAGTTTCCTTTGGAGGCCGCGCCGGCGGGTGGTGCAGTCACGGGTGTCTCCGGGGTTCTTTCGATCGACGGTTCGATCACCGGCACCCTCGCCGGCGCCGGCATCGCGATCAGTGCTCCGCCGCGGTCCGCCTCCGCGGTGACGTCAGCGATCGCTGGCTACTACGCCGCGGGCGAGCCCAACGGTTCCTCCGTCGCCCACACGATCGTCGGCGCCGGCGCCGAATCCTACGTGTTGGTCGTTACCAATTCCGGCGCCGAGGCGGGTCGCGGCAACGCCGGGGCCGACGGCGCCATCACGGTCGCCACCGGCACGTCGACCGTCGCGGGTTCCGTCCAGCGTGAAAACGCGACCGTGGTCCTGTCCTCGCAGCGTCTCTCGGGCGCGCCGGCCTCCTTCGTCGGCGCCAACGACGAGCGGCGCACCGTGCGCGAGAAATTGCTCAACATCTCAACGCGGAGCGACACCACCGGAGCCGAGGGCAACGCCCTCATCGCCGGGTTCGTGATCGGCGGGACGACACCCAAGCGCGTCCTCGTGCGCGCGATTGGTCCTTCGCTCGCGCCGTTCGGCGTGTCGGGGGCCCTTCCGGCCGCGCGGCTGGAACTGTTCCGCGGGCAAACTTCCCTCGCGGTCTCGAATGATTGGGGCTCGGCCTCCGGCGCCTCCGCGGTGGCCGCGGCCGCCGCGCGCCTCGGGGCCTTCGCCCTCGATGCCGCCAGCCGCGACGCCGCCGTGCTCGTCGAGCTCAGTCCCGGCGCCTATACCGCCGTCATGACCGGGCAGGGGAGTGCTGGCGGCGTCGGCTTGGTCGAGGTTTACGACGCCGATGAGACCGCGCTCGCCGCGCAGCGCATCGGCAACCTCGCCTCGCGCGGGTTGGCCGGCAGTGGCGACCGTACCCTCACCGTCGGCTTCGTGGTCGGAGGAACCGTCCCCAAGCGCGTGCTTGTACGTGGCGTGGGACCCGCTCTCGCCATGTTCGGCGTGACGGGCGCATTGGGTGACCCGCGGCTGGAGATTTTCCGCGAGGGCTCGGTCATCGGCCGCAACGAAAACTGGGAAGACGGCGCCGCGGGCGGCTCGATCATCGCCGCCTCCGCCTCCGTGGGGGCCTTTGCGCTGGCAGCCGGTAGCCGCGATGCCGCCATCATCCTCAACCTTTTCCCCGGCGCCTACACCGCCCAGGTTTCCGGCGCCACCGACCAAGCTGGCACCGCTCTGGTCGAGGTCTACGAGGTACCCTGAGCACCGGCGGCCGCCTTACGGGTCCTCTTGCGTCTTACGGCCACGGGTCGAGACGGAGGAGGTTACTCCGGCTCAAACCGAAGAGCTTCGAGCCAGCCGAAGTGGTTTCAGGTTCGCACAACGTTCTTCGACTTCGGGCCTTGGAGGGGCTCCGTGAAACGGGCCTCGACCGGCGCGTCTGGAATGCAAAAGGGCGGGCTTGGCGGCCCGCCCCTGCATTCGGAATTTCCGTGCGGCTTAGAACCAGCCCGGGCGGTATTCCTTGGTCACGAACTGGTTCGCGTCGGGGATGTTGGTCACCTTCATCGCCTTTGAGTCCCACTCGATGCGGCGGCGGGAGCGGATGGCGACGTTGGCGAGCAGCACGGCCTCGGTGAACGGGCCCGAATACTCGAAGTTCGATCCGGGCTTC
>JAURJO010000031.1 GCA_030832235.1 Verrucomicrobiota bacterium | reverse complement strand
GGGCTACCTGAACGACACCCTGCGGCCGTACGCTTACCTTTTCCGCGATTGGGTGATCGACGCCGTCAACCGCGACCTGCCGTTCGATCAGTTCACCATCGAGCAACTCGCGGGCGACCTGCTTCCCGAAGCCACCCGCGAGCAGCGGATCGCGACGGGGTTTCACCGCAACTCGCTCAAGAACGACGAGGCCGGCGCCGACCTCGAGCTGGACCGGGTGAAGAACGCGGTCGACCGCACGGCCACGACGGGATCGGTCTGGCTCGGCCTCACGGTCGGCTGCGCGGAGTGCCACACGCACAAGTACGACCCGATCTCCATCCGGGAGTTCTACCAGCTGTACGCGTTCTTCAACCGCACCGCCGAGCGGGACATCGCCGCGCCGCGCCCCGACGAACTGGCCGACTATGAGCGCAAGCTGGCCGTCTGGGAAAAGGAGCGCGAACGCCTCGAGGCGCCGATCCGCGATTTTGTCGCGAGCCTTCCCGCGGCAAACGTCTCAAACTGGGAAAAGAAGCTCACCATGCCCCGGGCGCGCTGGGCGGTTATCCGTCCGAACGAGATCACGACTATCACCGAGGATGAGGAACGCGTCTCGCAGCCCAACGACGATTTTTCGATATCCACCGGCGAGCGCGACCCGGTGCGGACGCGATACGTGGTGCAGGCGCCGATGGCGATGAGCGGTGTCACGGGCTTTCGCGTCGAGGCGCTGGCCGGACTCGGGGAACGGGCCGGTCGCACGCGTTCGGGTGATTTCCATCTGGCGGAATTCTCGGTGATGGCGCGCACTCCGACCGGTGAGCAGCGCAAGCTCGAGTTCTCGACGGCGCGCGCTGATTTCGCCGCCAAGGGGAATCCCCCGGAGCAAACGCTGGATGGCGACTCCACGACCGGTTGGGCCGTAACGGGCCAAGGCGACCGCGGGCACGTGATCGTTTTTGAACTGAAGGAGCCGCAGGATTTTCAGGCGGGAACGACACTCTTCGTGGAAATCGAGCACCGCATTACCGGCGTGATGACTCGCTTCCGGCTCGCCGCGACCTCCAGCGTACCGCCCCTCACGGCGACCACATTGCCCGACGAGATCGTCGCGATCATCGACACGCCCGGTGAACAGCGGACGCCCGAGAACCGGCTCTCGTTGGCGCGGCATCTCGCGCGCTTCGACGACCCCAAGGGAAAGGAGCTCTTCAAGCCCCTCGCGGCGCACCACGCGAAGCGACCTGAATTCCCGAAGACGGCCGCCCCGGTGTTGATCGCGCAGAACCGCCCGACCCGCATCCATCTGCGCGGTGATTACAAGCGCCCGGGCGAGGAGGTGTTGCCCGGCACGCCTGCGATGCTGCCCCCGCTGCGGGCGCGCGGGTCGGTGGCCGACCGGCTTGATCTCGCGCGGTGGATCGTCGATCCCGCAAATCCCCTCACCGCGCGGGTCGCCGTGAACCAGATCTGGAAACACCTCTTCGGTCGCGGGTTGGTGGCGACGCCTGATAATTTCGGCGCACTGGGCGAGCGTCCCTCGCATCCGGAGTTGCTCGACTGGCTCGCGACCGAGTTCGTGCGCCTCGGCTGGAGCCGGAAGGCGTTGATTCGCCTGATCGTCTCATCCGAGGCCTACCGGCAAAGCTCTCGCGGCCGCGCCGACCTCGGCGAGCGCGATCCGCTGAATATCCTGCTGGCCCGTCAAAGCCGCCACCGACTCGAGGCGGAGATCGTGCGGGACGTCGCGCTGGCGAGCAGCGGCCTATTGAACCCGAAGATCGGCGGACCGAGCATCCATCCGCCGTTGCCGGAGTTTGTGATGGCGTTCGGACGCAACCGCAGCTGGCCCGAGACGAAGGGCGCGGAGGCCAATCGCCGAGGCATGTATATCCACCTTCGGCGTAACGTGCCCTACCCGATGCTCACGACGTTTGATGCGTCCGACGCCAGCGTGGCCTGCCTTCAGCGCGAACGCTCCAATTCGCCGCTGCAGGCGCTGACGTTGCTGAACGACCCCGTGTTTTTCGCCGCGGCCGCGGAGCTGGCAAAGCGGCTTGAGTCGATGCGCGGCGAAACGGATACGCGCCTGCGGACCGGGTTCGAGCTCTGCCTAGGGCGCCCACCCTCGCCGACCGAGCTTCAGGCCCTGCGGCGCCACCATTCCGACCAGCTGGCGATCGCCGGCGGAGAAGAACGGCTTGCGCTCGTGTCGACCGCCCGCCTCCTCCTCAACCTCGACGAGTTCATCACGCGCGAATGATCCCCGGAATTCCAGACCACAGCCGGCGGCGTTTCCTGATGCGGGCCGGCGGCGGTATTGGCGGCCTGGCGCTCACCCGGCTGCTGGGCGCGGACGGAATGCTGGCGGGCGCTAACGCCGGCGGACAAGTGCGTACCCACCACCGGCCGCGCGCGAAGAACTGCATCTACATCTACCTCGAGGGTGGCCCGAGCCAGATGGATCTGTACGACCCGAAGCCGAAGCTCAACGAGCTCGACGGCCAGCCCCTGCCGGAGTCGATGCTGGCCAACATGCGCTTCGCCTTCCTCGCGAAGGAGTCGGCGAGGATCATGGGCACACCGCGCAAGTTCAGCCCGCACGGAAAGTGTGGCATGGAGTTGTCGGACCTGTTGCCGCACATCGGCTCGATCGCGGACGACATCTGCCTGATCCGGTCGATGCATACCGACCAGTTTAACCATGTGCCGGGGCAGCTCCTGATGAACACCGGCTCGGCGATCTCGGGCCGGCCGAGTATGGGCTCGTGGCTCTCGTACGGGCTCGGTAGCGTTAATCGCAACCTGCCGGAATTCGTCGTTCTGATTTGCGTCGGCCGCGGCGTACCCGGTGGCACGGCCAGCTGGTCGAGCGGGTTCCTGCCGTCGAAATATTCCGGCGTGATGTTTCGCAACGAGGGCACGCCGGTGCTGAACCTCGACAGTCCCGCGGGCGTGAGTACCGCGATGCAACGTCGCACGATCGCGGGCCTCGGCGAGCTCAACGCCCTGCGCGACGCCGAGGTACGCGACCCCGAAATCGAGAGCCGCATCGCGGCCTACGAGCTCGCGTTCCGCATGCAGAGCGCATCGCCGGAATTGATGGACCTCTCAGGGGAATCGCAGGCGACCCTCGACATGTACGGCGTGAACCGCTCCGAACCCAAGGTCGAGGGTGGCAACCAGCTCGGCGGCACCGGCCTGTTCGGCACCTTCGCCCGCAATTGCCTCATGGCCCGCCG
>JAURJO010000249.1 GCA_030832235.1 Verrucomicrobiota bacterium | reverse complement strand
TGGGATCATCGACGTCCCGCTTCTGCCAGAATCGTGCCATCACCAGATGATTTTTTATCAGGAAAAGGATGAGTTCGCGGTCGTCGGGTGCGACGCCGAAGCGCTCCAGCAGCGGGCCCGCGAGGCGGACGCCGCTCTCGGCGTGACCGCGAATGCCCTCGGATTTGCCGATGTCGTGCAGCAGCAGCGTGAGATAAAGCAGCGACGCATCCGTGGTTTCGTGCAGGGCGGCGCGGTACTTCAGCGTGATCGGCTCCGCCTCCGTGTAGATCCGGTCGAGTTCGCGGATCGCGTTGAGCGTGTGTACGTCGGCCGTATAGCGATGGTAATACTCGTGCTGCACGAGGCAGGTGAGCGCGTCGAACTCGCGGATGAAGCGCCCGAGCACCCCGAGTTCGTGCATGCGGCTCAGCACCGGGTGCACCGCGCCGGCCTCGGACAGGATCGCGCGGAAGCACACGCTGGCATCCTTGCTTTCGGCGACTGCGGGCGTGAGCAGGCCCAGCGAGGCGCGGATCAGCTCCGCCAGATGCAGGTCGGGCGTGGCCTCGAGCGTCTGGCAGTGCCGGAACACCCGCAGCAGGCGCACCGGATCATCCCGGAACACGGTCGGCTTTTCGGCCGCCAGCTCGCGGCCGCGAAGGATGAAGCCGTCGATGCGCTTCGTGCGTTGGAGGCGCGAAGCGAGAAGCGAGTCGCGGAACGAGCGTTTGTCGCCCTCGCCCGAGCGCCCGATCGAGAGCGCGAGACGGTCCTCGACCAGCTTTGAAACGCGGAAAATCGTCTGCGCCGCGCGGTAGTAGTCCTGCATGAACGCCTCCACCCGGGCGAGCATGTCGGGTTCGCGGTAACCCAGCGCCTCGGCGATTTTCGGCTGCTGGTCGAGGCTCATCACGTCGGTCGCGCGCGTGCTGAAAAAATGCAGCTGGTTCCGCACGCGCAGCAGGAAGTCGTACCCGCGTTGGAACGCCACGAGGTCGTCGGCCCGCAGGTAGCGTTGCGCGGCGAGCTCGTCGAGGGAGGTGACGTCCAGCTTCACGCGCGCCATCCAGACGGCGTTCTGGTAATCGCGCAGGCCGCCGACGCCGTTCTTGATGTCGGGTTCCTGGTTGAAAACGGTGTTGGCGTATTTCGCGCGCCGGGAGGACTGGTCGTCGAGGCGCGCCTCGATGTACTGCCGCGGATTCTCGGTCGCGTAATAGCTGCGGTAGGCCTGCGCGAAGGTGTCGTGGAGCTTTTCCGAACCCGTCACGCGCCGCGACTCAAGCAGCGCGGTCTTCGTGAGGATGTCCTTCCGCGCCTCCGCGAACGCCTCGTCGAACGTGCGCGTGGAATGCCCGACCTTCAGTCCGCAGTCCCAGAGGATGTAGAGGATCTCGTTGGTGAGGTGTTCCTGCAGCGGCTTGGCCTCGTTGGCCTTCGTCTTCGTCGCGAACAGGAACATGACGTCGACGTCGCTAAGGGGGGAAAGCTCGCCGCGGCCGTAGCCGCCCAGCGCCACGAGGGCGACCGGCGGCACGGGGCCGGGCACGGGAGGCGAGTAGGAGCGGATCGCGTACGCGAAAAGATGGATCAGCAGGGCGTCGATGATCTGCGAACGCTCCCGGCAGATCGTCAGCCCGGGGGAGCCCGCCTCATGGCGCTGGCGGAGCGAGGCCATTTCCGTCCGGAGAAACTCGCGGCAAGCCGCGAGGCGCGCGGCCACCGGAACCTCGCCCGGGAAGGTGAGTTGCTCGCTGGCGCGGACTGGGATGTTGGCGGGCATCTGGCGGCGGCGGAATCGGTTACCATCCACCCAACCGGGCGGCGGTTTCAACCGTCAAAGCGAGATTCATGCCGCGGACGACGCGGGTGTGGACTCTTTTCCCTTCGGAGCCGTCGGGACGGGGGGGGCGCCGCTGATCTGCGGGGAGGCGGGGTGGAAACGAAAAGCCCATGGATCCCCAGGAACCATGGGCTTCTAAAACTGGCGGGATGGACGGGACTCGAACCCGCGGCCTTCTGCGTGACAGGCAGACGCTCTAACCAACTGAGCTACCACCCCGGATGGGAAAGAGCGGCGAGAATCAGTTCGTGAAAAGGCGAGTCAAGCGGTTTCCCGAATTTTTCCGACGAGGAGCGCGTCAGACCTTGATGCCCTTGCGCTTCAATCCGGGGCGGAGGAGGCGCACGAGATTCCCGCGGAGGATGAGGCGCTTGGCGGAATCCGGGATATCGGCGCCGAGGACGCGGCCGAGTTGCGAGCCGAAACTGCGGCCGCTGACGTCGCTGCCGTAGAGCACGCGTTCGGCGCCGAGTTCGCGCACGGCCATTTCCACTTGTCCGGACACGGGATCGCCGCCGCCGAGGTCGCCGTGGAGCTCGGGGCGAGCCCGGATCGCGCGGATGCCGAACGCCCATTCGGCGCCTCCGGTGTGACCGCAGACCATCGGGACGCCGGGGTGGCGGGCGGAGAGCTCGGCGAGTTCCATCGGCGTCGATTCCTGCGGCAGGTTGCCTTTGCCGCGCTGCTTGATCCAGGTGTGTTGGAAAATGAGGGCGTCGAGCTCGACCGCGCGGCGCACGATCGGATCGAGCTCGCGGCGGTGCGCACGCGTGCCGACCCAGAGCTTGATGCCCACCATGGGTCCGTCGGCCACGCAGCGCTCGAGCTCGGCGAGGGATTCCTTGGTGTAGACGGGGTTGAGGTAGACGAACCCGAATGCGCGCGAACCCCATTCCTTGAGGATCGCGAGCACGTCGTCGTTGCTCCGGCGGAACTCCTCCGGCTTCGGCTCATGCTGCCACGGCGGACTCATGAAGATGCACATCCGCTCGACGCCCACGCGATCGGCGATGCGCACGAGAGCCTCCATGCGTTTCGCGGGGTTGGGGCCCGGTGTACCGACGTGTGCATGGACGTCCCACGCCCCCAGCTTGCGCAGTTCGTCGGTGCCCCAGGCGGACAAGGCGGGCTCGGGGGAGGCGGCGCGGGCGGCCGGCACGGCGAGCGCGGCGGCGGCGCCGGTGGCGAGGAAGTCGCGGCGGTTCATGCGCGGGAGAGGGCGAGGGCGGCGTTGGCGTGGCGCACGGCGGCGGTCTGCGCCGGCGTGAGTTCCGACTCCTGCAGTTTCAGCAGGGCGGCCTCGAAGACGAAGTAGGGCGAGTGGGAGCCGAAGCAAAGGCGCGCCTTGGGTGCGCGACCCAGGAGGTTCTCGATGCCGGCAACACCCTCCAGCGTGGCGATCTCGAGGAACACTCCCGCTTGGGCGAGGCGCGACACGAGCGGTGCGCCGGAAAACACGCGCGAGGTGGCATTGAGCAGCATGACGCGCGCGCCCGGAGTGCGGGCGATCAGCTCGGGGATCGCGGCGACGTTTACGAAGGGCGCCGTGAGCACCGGGTTCTGCGCGCGGTCGTCCTCGATCGAGAGCGCGATCTGGACGAGCAGACCGCTTTTCGTCGCCGCGGCGAGCAGACGGGCGAAGATCTCGTCCTCGAGTTTGTAGGAATGGTAACCGGGAAAAACACGGATACCGGGCATCCCGTGCACCTCGGCGCAGCGGCGCACATCCTCCTCCCAGTCGGGCGCGAGCGGGTTCACCGTGCCGAAGGGCCGCAGCATCGTGCCCGCGCAGGCGGCGGCGAGGCGCGCGTTCGCACCGGCGAGGTCCGTGTGCAGTATGCCCTCCACGGAGCCGGCCCAGGCGGAGTTCACGCCGTGACGCCGCAGTCGTGCGATCAGGGTCGCGGTGGAGTCGGCCCAGGAGCGGCGGACAACCCAGTCGCCAATCGTGACGTTCACGTCGACCAGCGGTTCAGACACGAAGGCGGCGGGGACGCTGGCGGCGAGCAAGGAAGGGAACGAAAGTAGGCGGCGGCGTTCCATGGGGGCGGTGCGAGCGAAGGTCGGCCGCCGAGGCATGGCAAGCGACGAGGAGGTGGCGCGCCGGGTTTGGGATTGCACGGCCCGGCGACGGGAAAGGAACGTGAGCGCACACCAGCCGCGCGGCATCACCCCATGTGTAACCGATTCGTTTTTATTTTCGCCTGTTGTCTCGCGCCGTTGGTCGCCGCCGAGTCGGCCGTCGCCCTCCGCCTCGGTGTCGGCCGCGCCGACATCACGCCCGGCACCGACGTCCGGAACTGGGTCACGGGAAAAGCCTACGGTGCGGTGCTCGACCCGCTGGCGGTGCAGGTGCTCACCCTTGACGACGGCGTGACAAAGGCGGCGGTCGTGCGCTGGGACCTGACCGATGTCTCGGAGTCAGCCCGTGACGAGGTACGCCGCGTGATTGAGACGGCGACGGGCATTCCCGGAGGCAATATCCTCGTGAACGCGAGCCACACTCACTCCGCGCCATGGTCACCGGTTTATCGCGACGGCTACCGCGGGCGGGAACGCGACAATTGGTGGGCGCTGCGGTACATGCCGGCGCAGAACGATCATCCGCCGTTCCGGGCGTGGATGCAGCGCTTGCTCGACGCGAGCGTGGAGGCGACCAAGGCGGCGCTGGCCGCCGCGTGCCCGGCATCAATGAGCATCGGCCGCGTTTCGGTCGCGGAGTACCTTTACAACCGTCGACCGCGGACGCCCGCCTGGGGTCTGGCGGAGCCCAAGGCGGTGCGCACGATGGCGGCGAGCAGCCCTGATTGGAACGCCGCGGTGCTCACGGGCGGCGCGACGTTCGGCCCGATGGACCGCACGCTTTCGTTGCTGTGGCTGCGGGCGGAGGAAGGTCGCGCTCTCGCGACGATCTACCACGCCTCGGTGCATTCCGTTTCGATCTACCCGTCGAATCCCGGGATTTCCGCCGATTGGCCGGGGCCGGCTTCCGCGGCGATCGCCGGCGCGTTCGGCGGCGAGGCGCTTTTCCTTCAAGGCACGTGCGGTGACATCACACCCTGGCGCCGAGGACCTCAGGCCGTCGCTGAGATGGCGGAAGCTTTCGTGAAGAAGGCGCGGGAGGCGGAGAAATTCGCGGTGCGGCTCGCGCCTCGGGCGATCCGCACCGCGCGGGCGACGATCGACCTTCCGCTGACACCGGCGGCGCGCGCGCGCACCGGCACGGAGAGCGTGGCGGCCGAAGTGCAGGTGATCGTGTGTGGTCCGCTCGCGTTTGTCGCGTTGCCTGGCGAGCCGTTGACGGATCTCGGTGCGGCGATCCGCGAGCAGTCGCCGTTCCCGCAGACGCTGGTGCTCGGCTACAGCAACGGCATGGGCGTGCACTACGTCGGCATGCCGGGCGAGAAGGCGCGGGGCGGCTACGAAGCCGGCGTGGCGGGCGCCGGTACCGACGAGTGCGGACGGCTGCTCGTCGAGGCGTCGGTCCGGCTGTTGCGCGAAACGTATTCCACCCCGGGTTATCCGGGAAAATCATGAGCTCGATTTCACGACGCGAACTTCTGACGGGCGCCGGGGCGGCGGCGGTGCTGGCCACGACCCACAGCCGGGCCTCGGCTGCGGGTGGGAGCGTGCACATCGCGACCTTCCGTTTCGACGTCACGCCGCCGCTCGGGCACGCGTGCTGCGGCGGGTGGATCAAACCCGTCTCCGCCGTCGATGACCCTCTTGAGGCGATCGGCTACGTGCTTCTCGGCGCGGGTGCACCAATTGTCGTCTGCGCGGTGGATTGGACCGGAATCCTGAACGAGGCGCACGTCGCCTGGCGCACGGCGCTGGCGGAGGCGGCAGGTACGACGCCGGAACGCGTGGCGGTGCATTGCGTGCACCAGCACAACGCCCCGCTGGTGTGTCTCGACGCCGACCGCCTGGCCTCGGCGCATCCGGACCTGCCCCGGGTGGTTGATCGAGATTTCCACCGCCGCTGTCTCGACGCCGCGCGTATGGCGGTGACGACCGCGCTGAAGTCTCCACGCGCCGTCACGCATATCGCCCACGGCGCGGGCCGGGTGGAGCAGGTCGCCTCCAATCGCCGCGTCGAACGCGGTCCGGACGGCCGGATCAAACGCATGCGCGGGAGCTCGTGTCGTAACGCGGAGCAGATCGCGCTCGAGGAGGGATTGATTGATCCGTGGTTGCGGACGGTTGCTTTCTACGAAGGAAAACGCCGCGTGGCGGCGTGTCATTTCTACGCCACGCATCCGATGAGCTACTACGGCGACGGCCGGGTCAGCAGCGATTTCTGCGGTCTGGCCCGTAAGGCGCGGCAGAAGGAGGACCCTGGGTGCACGCACCTCTATTTCTCCGGCTGCGCGGGCGACATCGCGGCGGGCAAGTACAACGATGGCAGCCCTGCGGCGCGCGAGGCGCTGACCGCGCGGATGATCCGCGGCATCTCTGCGGCCGAGGCGACCCTGCGACCCGAGCCCTTGAGCAGGGTGGACTGGCGCACGCGTGAATTGCGGCCGGCGGTGAATCCGGAGCTCGGCCCGGCGGCGTTGCGGGAGCTGATGGAGAAGCCGAAGGATTCCCTGGTCACGCGGCTGCGTCCGGCCTTCAAGCTGGCCTGCCTGCGACGCCTCGAGCGCGGCGATCCTTTCGTGCTCTCGGCGCTGCGGCTCAACACGACGACGGCGCTTCATCTGCCGGCCGAGCCGTTCATCGAGTTTCAGCTCGCGGCGCAGGCGATGCGGCCGGGGGAGCCGGTGGCGGTTGCGGCGTACGGTGACGAGGGACCGTGGTACATTCCGACCCGCGGCGAGTTTCCCGCGGGCGGCTACGAGGTGGAGCACGCGTTTCTCGCCCCCGGCACCGACGAGCAGATCCGCGCGGCGATGCGGGAGCTGCTGGCCTGAGCGACGTTCGCGGGGAAGCTGCCAGGCATCCCATCAACACACGCGCCCCGGGTCGCTTTCGCGTCGCGAAGGCGCGCGGCCGGTCAACGTGACTCCAGCAATTGCCGCGCGCCCGGGTGGGCGGGATTGGCGCGGAGGGCTTTCTCGGCGGCGGCGCGCGCGCCCGCGCGGTCGCCTTGCTGCCAGAGAATGGTGGCCCGCGCGTAAGGATAGTCGGCAACCGCGGGAGCGGCGCGCTCGGCGGTTTCCAAGGCTTGTACGGCCTCGGCGCCGCGGCCGGTCTGCGCGAGCAGGAGGCCGAGGTTGTACCACGCGCGGTCGAAGGAGGCGTTGCGCCGGAGGGTTTCCCGCAGCGCCAGTTCCGCGTCGTTCAGGCGGCGCGCACCGGCGAACGCGAGCGCGGCGTTGAACGCGGCCTGTGGGTCCGCGGGGCTCAGTTGCGCGGCGCGCCAAAGTGCGGCGGCGGCTTCTGCGGGCCGGCCCATTTCATTGAGGAAGATTCCGAGGGTGTCGTGCAGCCCTGGTGAGTATGGATCCCACTCGGTCGCCTTGCGCAGATGGACCTCGGCCTCGGCGTTCATGCCGCGGTTGAAGAAGTCCTGCCCGAGACGCATCCGGCCCGCCGGCTGGTCCGCGCTCGCGGCGAGGTATTCGTCGAGTTCCCGGCGCACCCGCGAGTTCGCGGGTAATTCCGCTGAGAGCGGCCAGGCGGCGTCGAGACGCACGAGGCGCACCGGGTCCTCCAGCATTGGGCGCAGCGTCGCCGTTTCGCCGGGCAACGCCGCGAGAACCTGCACCGCCGCGGAACGCACGAGGGGATCCGCGTGTTTGAGGTGCTCGCGCGCGGCCGCGACCACGCGGGGATCTCGGGTCGCGTAGGGGCGCGTGAGCAACAGCAGGGTCGCCCGCCAGGCCGGCACGTCCTCGCTCGCGATGAAGGAAAGCAGCCGTTCCGCGGTGTCGGGCGCGCCGGCCTGCGCGGCGGCGATCACGCGGGTTCGCTGGCGTTGGCGCGAGTCGAGTTTGGCACCGTACCATTGGTCCGCGGCGGCGATCGCCCAATCGGTGTCCTTGTCGGTGTGGCAGCGGTTGCAGGCGTTCGGGATGCCCAGCTCCTTAGTCAGCAACGGATCCGGTTTGAGAAAGCCGTGGTCGTGCCGCGGGTCGCGCTGCATGTACGTCGTCGTCGGCATGTGGCAGCTCACGCATTGGTTGCCGGTGCTGCCGGGCAGGTGACGGGAGTGGGCGACCGGATCGATGACGGGGGCGTTGCCGCGCGGCGAGGGGCCGTGGCACTGCAGGCAGATGGAGTTGTCCTGCACCGGCAGTTTCATCTTTCCGCTGTGGGGCTCGTGGCAGTCGAGGCACGTCACGCCGGCCTTGCCGCCCATCCGGCTGGTGAGGAGCGAGGTGTAGTTGAAGTCCTCATCGCGCACCTGGCCGTCCGGAAAAAACACGTTCGCCTCCGTGGGCAGCGTGAGGCGGTAGAAATCGTGGTAATGCCCGCCGGGCTCTAGGCGGCCGGTGAGCAATTCGTTGCGGGCATGGCAGGGTGCGCAGGTTTCGGAGGCCCGCTGGATCTCGGCGGCGGTGAGGCCTTTGCCGGGGCCTTTCGCGGGGCCGCGGACGGGATCGAAATGACTCGCCGGCAGGTCGCCGTGACATTGGTAGCAGCCGACGCCGTGTTCGCGCCAGGTGGTCGCGTAGGTGTCCTTCACCGGATCGTAGTTCTTCCGGTAGTCGGTCATGTGGCAGTGGGCGCACATCGCGTTCCAGTTCATGCCGCGTCCGCGCCAGTGCCCCCACTCGCCGGGGCGCCGGCGTTCGTCACCGAAGACATTGAACCATTCCTTGCGGTGCGGATCGTACGCGAGTTCAGCCGCCTGATGCCGGCCGCCACCGATCGGCACGAGGTACTGGAGCAGGGGAGTATGTCCGAGAATGAAGTCCGCGGAATAATTGAAAGGCACCTCCCCGGGCCGCTTCTCGGTGAACTGCGGTTTCCCTTCCTTCCACTCGACGCGGTAATCGACGCCATGCAGCGAGAACTCCTGCGGTTGTGCGAGTTTCGCGCCCTCGATCGCCGGATCCACGGGCCGCTGGGCCTTC
>JAURJO010000248.1 GCA_030832235.1 Verrucomicrobiota bacterium | reverse complement strand
CGATATTCTTCCGCTCGAGGTTGATCTTCAGGACCTTGAAGTCGTAGGTCTGGCCGACGTACTGATCCAGATTCTTGGGGGGCTGGATGTCGATGTGCGACGCCGGCATGAAGGCGTCGACGCCGATCGAGATGATGAGACCGCCCTTGACCTTGGCCTTGACGCGGCCCGCGGCGATGGAGCCCTCGGGGAACTTGGTGAGGATGTTATCCCAGTTCTTCTTCTGCTCGGCCTTGTCGTAGGACAGCACCGGCGCGCCGGACTTGTCCTCGAGTTTCTCGACCATGACGTCGATCGAGGAGCCGATCTGGAGTTCGCCGATGTCGATGAACTCGTTGGCGGGAATGACGCCCTCGGACTTGCCGCCGATGTCGACGACGACCTCGTTCTGGCGGATTTCGGTGATGGTGCCCGGGACGATCGCGCCTTCCTTCAACTTGTCGAAGGACGACTGGGCGAGCAGCTCTTGCATTACTGAACTCATATGCGGAATACGCCGGCCGACCGCGTGCTCCAAGGACGGTCATCCGACGGGTTCGGCCCCGCGCGAGGCGGGACCGGGATGGTTGAGGTTGAACTGACGGGAGGGGGTTGGCGGGAGCTCGCGGCGTGACGCCAACCTGACCGACTGACAGCCGCGAACGGTCAGGCTCCCGAGCCACCGCGCCTCGCGCAAGACCTAATTGCCACGTTTTCCGGATGCGGAGAACCCCTGATCCGCCCGCTTCCCGCTTGCGGCCCGCGCCGGAAACTCAGGAGGTGGCGGCATGCTGATGATCGCCTGGACCACGGTCGCGACCCGCGTCGACGCCGAGCTTCTGGCTTCCGGAGCCGTGGCGGCGGGACTCGCGGCCTGCGCGCAAATCGACGGCCCAGTGAGTTCTTTCTACCTCTGGGAGGGCAAGATGGAGAACTCCGAGGAGTTCCGGCTCACCTTCAAATGCCTACCCGGGCAGCTTCCGGCCCTGGAGAAGCACGTTCTGGCCGCCCATCCTTACAACACTCCGGAGTGGATCGTCGTCGAAGCGGCGGCAGTGGGAGAAAAGTACTTGTCATGGGCTGGGGCGAACGCTCACCTTCCGCCCCTTTAGCAAGTCGCCAACCTTCAAAACGTCCCGCCATGTCACAGCATCGCAGCCTGCAGGGCACCTCCGGAATCGTCATCAAACGCAATGTTCTCAAGCGCTTTGAGCGCCTTGAACTGCTCCGCAAGCGCGGCCAGTGGAAGGCCGGGGATCGCGTGATGGGTCTGCGCAAGACCAAGCCCGACGTTTGATCGTCCCGCCCTCTTTTCGGCAGGCAGTTTCGACTGCCTGCCTTTTTTTTGCCCGATACTCACCGTGAACCCGCTCGAGAAACTCGTCGACTTCATCCTCCACATCGACCGCCACCTCGCGGAGATCATCGCGTCCTACGGGCTGTGGACGTACGCGGTGCTGTTCCTGATCATCTTTGCGGAAACCGGCTTGGTGGTGACGCCGTTTCTGCCGGGCGACTCATTGCTGTTCGCCGCCGGCGCCTTCTGCGCCAAGCCCGAGACCGGCCTCAACGTCCATCTCATGGCCGGACTGCTCTTCGTCGCGGCGGTCATCGGTGACACGCTCAACTACTGGATCGGCGCGCGCATCGGACCCGCCGTCTTCAAGCGCGACGACTCCCTGCTGCTGCGCAGGAAGCACCTCGAGCGCGCCCACGCCTTCTTTGAGAGATACGGCG
Source organism: Verrucomicrobiota bacterium (assembly GCA_030832235.1). Classification (GTDB taxonomy): domain Bacteria; phylum Verrucomicrobiota; class Verrucomicrobiia; order Opitutales; family Opitutaceae; genus ER46. The sequence continues at coordinate 5,381 of JAURJO010000248.1, read as the reverse complement.
GCCGCGCCGTGATCCTCGCCCGCTTTGTCCCGATCGTGCGCACCTTTGTGCCGTTCGTGGCCGGCATCGGCAGCATGTCGTACCCGCGCTTCATCGCGTACAACATCATCGGCGGCTTAATCTGGATCTACTTCTTCACCTACGCCGGCTTCTGGTTCGGCAACCAGCCGTTCGTGCAGAAAAACTTCAAGCTCGTGATCCTCGCCATCATCGTCCTTTCGGTGCTTCCGATCGCCTGGGAAACGTGGCGGGCCTGGCGCGAGTCGAAGCGCGCGGCGGAACCCTCCCCTGCGGGGAAATAGTCCCCTCCCCGCGGCCGGCCTTGCGCCGGGGACGAAGGCCGCACAACCATCCGGGACACCCCACCCCGCTGATGAAACCGGAATCCCCCGTCCCGGCCACGCCCGGGCGCCTCCAGTCGCTCGATACCTACCGCGGACTGATCATGGTCTCGCTCGCGTTCAACGGCTTCGGCCTCGCCGCCACCGCGCGCAACCACCTCAAGACCGAGCCCGACTCCGGCTTCTGGCGAGCGATCTACCACCAATTCGAGCACGTCGATTGGACCGGCGGCGGCTACTGGGACCTCATCCAGCCGTCGTTCATGTTCATGGTCGGTGTCTCGATGGCGTACTCGTACGTCCGCCGCCAGGCCGAGGGCCAATCGTGGAGCCGCATGTTCGGCCACGCGTGCTGGCGCGGCGTCGCACTCGCGTTCCTCGGCATCTTCCTGATCTCCAATTCGCGCCCCTCCACCGAGTGGTCGCTGATGAACGTTCTCACGCAGATCGGCCTCGGCTACCCGTTCCTCTTTCTGCTCTGGGGCCGCTCCGTGCGCGTCCACGCGATCACCGCCGCCGCCCTCCTGCTCGGCACGTGGCTGCTCTACACCGCCTGGCCGACGCGCGGCATCGACCTGGCGCAAGGCGCTCCCCAGGTCGGCGTCACCGCGGCGTGGGCGAAGGACCACCTCGCGGGCGTCGGCGCCGCTTGGCACAAGAGCGCCAACGCCGGCCACGCGATCGACGTCTGGCTGCTCAACCTTCTCCCGCGCCGCGAGACTTTTGTGTTCAACGGCGGCGGCTACCAGACCATCAACTTCATCCCGTCGCTCGCCACCATGCTCTTCGGGTTGATGTGCGGGGAACTCCTGCGCTCCAGCCGCTCGGCCGCCACCAAGTTCCGTCTGCTCATCGCCGCCGGAGTCGCCGGCATCGTCGCGGGATTGATCTGGCAGGCGCTCGGCTGCCCGATCGTGAAACGCATCTGGACACCCTCGTGGGCGCTCTACTCCACCGGATGGTGCTGCCTCCTGCTCGGCGGACTTTACGGGCTCGTCGATGTCGCCGGGTGGCGCCGCTGGACGTTCCCTCTCCTCGTGGTCGGCATGAACTCGATCGCGATCTACGCGATGGGCATGCTGCTCAAACCGTGGACCGCGAAGACGCTGCAAACGCACCTCGGCAACGACCTCTTCCAGATCCTCGGCGCCGCCAACACCCCTGCCGTTCAGGCCACCCTCACCGGACTCGTCTTCTGGTTCATCTGTTTCTGGATGTACCGCCGGAAGATATTCCTCCGCATTTGAATTTGCGCCGCACGGCTCGACACCCGCGCCGCGCGGCTCTACGGATCCTTCAATCCACCATATGATGCGCACCCACGCCCTCGTCGCCGTTCTCGCTCTAACCACCTTCTGCGCAGCGCCGCTCGCCGCCGCACCCGCCAAGTCCACGGACAAACCCGCCGCCACCCCGGCCGCCGCCCCCAATGGCGAGTACAAGGGAACGTGGAAGGGCCGCGACGACTCCAGCGGTGATCTGAAGATCAAGTTCACCACCGGCGCTGACGCCAAGCTCACTGCCGAGGCGGTCTTCACCTTCGAGGGCACCGCGGTGCCGACGCGCACCAAGACGCTCAAGGTCGAGGGCAGCCGCGTGGAACTCGCGTTCGCGTGGGACGTGCAGGGCGTTTCCGCCACCAGCAAGCTGACCGGCGAAATCAAGGGCGACCGCCTCGAGGGCACCTACGAGAGCTCCACCGCCGAGGGCGCCGCCACCGGCAGCTGGTCCGTGACCCGCGCCGCCGCGGGATCCTGATTATTTTCCGTGCGCCGCCGACTGCGGCGCGAAAAACCACATCCCTCTCGCCGTGCCCCAACCTGTGCACGTCGGGATTGTCGGCGGCGGCCTCTCCGGACTTTCCACTGCCGCGCACCTGCTGCTCACGGCCCCCGGGGATTTTGCGATCGAGATTTTCGAGGCCGCCCCGTTCGCCGGCGGCCAATGCGCCTCGTGGCGCGATGCCCGCGGCCGGCCGGTCGAGACCGGCATCCACCTCGACTTTCCGTGGTACCACAACAAGGACGCGCTCTTCGCGGCGATCGGACACCCGCTCCCGTTGCGGGAGACCGACGGTAATTATTACGTCTGCAACGGCGCGACCGACCGCGTCGACACGCTGCTCGCCGGCAAGTCGGTGCTGAAAACCCTCGGTGGTCTCGCCACGTTTCCCGGCCTTACGCCGGGCGAACGCTGGCAACTCACGCGCCTGATCTGGCGCATCCTGCGGATGGACGACGCCGCGGCGGAGGCGCACGACGGCCAATCGGTGACGGAGTTTCTCGCGGCGCAGGGCGCGACGCCCGCATTGGCCGCGCAACTCTCGCTCGAGGCGGTCACGATTCAAGGCCTGCGACCGGAGGAGGCCAGCGCGGCCTCGTTCATCAAGTTTCTCCGCACCATGTACGGCAGCATGGGGCGCTTCGACACGACCTTCTTCGGTGCCCCCCTCGCCGACGCGCTGATCAACCCCCTTGCGAATTTCGTGACGAGCCGCGGAGCGAAATTACACCTCGGACGCGCCGTCGCGGACGTGAAAGCCGACGAAGGCGGGCCCCGGATCCGAACAGCAGACGGCGCCGAAACCGCATTCGACCACGTGGTGTTCGCCATCCCCGGCCACGCGGTGCCGCCGCTGCTGCCGTCGGCCTGGCGCGAACGCGCGCCCTTCGCGCAACTCCGCGCTTTGCGCGAAACGCCGATCGTCACGATCACCCTCTGGTATGACCGGTCGGTTTTTCAGGACGGCAACGTCTACATCTCCAACCGCGACCGCCGGCACGGACCGATCTTCGACGCGGTCGCCGACAAAGCCCGCCACTGGTCCGGCTGGGAAGGCCATCAGCCCACCGGCAGCATTCTCCAAGTCCTGATCGACGCGGCCGAAGATGTCGCGCCCTTGAGCGATGACGCGCTCGTGGCCAAAGCGTGCGCCGACCTCGCGCGTTTCTTCCCCGGTTGCCGTGGCGTCGCGCCGACCGACGCCACCGTCCTGCGCCTCACAGGCACCTATTGCGGCACGCGCGTTGGCTACTGGTCATTGGTACCCCGCAACCACGACACCGGCATTCCCGGGATCTGGCTCGCTGGCGACTACACCGCCGGCCCGTACCACTACGGCATGGAGTCGGCGATTATCTCAGGGAAACAAGTCGCCAACCGCCTCCTCACCGCCCGCGGCCAACTCGCCCATCCCATCCTGCGCCCCAACTACCTGCCCTTCGTCCGCGCGTAGCGACTTCGAGGCTGAGACTGGATTTCGAATTGATCCGCCGTGGTTCCCGCCATTCCGGCTTTCCGTGTTCCTCCGAGCAGTTGGTTACCACCAAACACACGAAGGTCGCGAAATCGACCAAGCAGGATTTTTATACCCCCACAGCGAGAAGCGGTCCGAGCGACACTTCGCTTCCTGCGCCGCCAAGCTGCAAAATCGGCGGTTAAAAACGCGGCGCGATCCGGACGGAACTCCTGGGTAGCCGATTCCGTGGCATTACCCGAGGCGAACGGCCTCGGCTACAACAGCCCCGCCCATCCCGGAACGGGTTCCGGCTGCGCGCCGCCGTGGCGCCTACCTTTTCGCGCGGCGCGGCTTCGCGGCGGGCGCAGCCGGGCGCGGCGGGGGAATGACGGGGTTCGGGGCCGGCATCGGCGGTGCGGGGTCACCGTCGTTGAGTACAGGATCGCCGAAGGGCGCGGGCAATTCGGGCGGGACCATCCGCAGCGGCAACGTGAGCGTGCCATTTTCCCGGTAGCAACGGAGCATCGCGATCACCGCGCTATGGGCGAGGGTCGCCGCGGCAACTCCGACCCCATCGGCCAAACGGTCCAGCTCCGCGGACTGCGCGTCATCAAGGCGCACCATGACAGCGTTGGTTCGTTTCATGGTGAGCCATGAAAACACCCGCTTACCCCAAGTAACTGACCAGAGGAGTGATCCTTCGTTAGCCCCGCTAACTCGCTCACCCCGGCTCCCCGTGCGTGGTTACTTCAGGAAGCGGTCGAACCAGTCTGCAAACTGGTACACGTCCCAAGGCATCGTCGTCCAACCGTGCTTTCCTCCAGGGTGAACTCGGATGACGACCTCCCGACCCACTCCGCGCGCCGCGTCGCGGAACCACTCCGACTGCTCCAGCGGCGTGAGCGTATCCGCATCGCCGTGGTGGATCAGCACCGGCGGCATCGAGGCGGAAACGTGGTAGATCGGCGAGACGTCGCGCCCGATCTCCTTCCAGCGCGCCATCTCCTTCGCCTCGGGACCGAAGGCTTTCACATAGCTCTTCGGCGGGCCGCCATCGCCGGGATTCTCCGTGGATGTGCCCAGGTTGAGCAGGTCCGTGATCGGAAAGAAAATCGCCACCGCCTGCACGGCGGCGCTCTCCCGCTCGACGGGGTCCGTCGCGTCCGGCCGGCCCGGATCGGCCTTGGTCGCCAGCATCAGGCTCAGGTGTCCGCCCGAGCTTCCGCCCGCCACCCCGAGGCGGGCGGGATCGACGCCGTAACTCCTCGCCGTGTGCCGGATAAACCGGACCGCCCGCGTGAGATCGGCCACGATCTCCGGCACCGTGGCCTGCGGCTGAGAGATATGGCACACCGCGAAAACCGTGTACCCCCGCCGGAGCAGCGGCGCCGCGATCCACTCGGCGAACTCTCCAGGCCGTTTCGACCGCCAACTGCCGCTCACAAGGAGGATCACTCCGCGGCCGTTGGGCGAAGGCGCACGCAGCACATCCAGCGTCAGCGGCTGACCGCGCCGCTCCCCGTAAACCACCCCGTTGATCCGAACGACTCCGGGGTGCAGGTACCACCAACCCGCCCCGAAAAGCACCCCCGCGACGGCGACCAGGACTCCTGTCGCCACCAGCACGCGCTTCAGGATTCGTTTCCAGCTCATACCGCAAAAAAGGGGTAAACGCCCCTGCGCCTTCCCGAAGTCGCCCGGTCTCCCGCCACGCCGCTCACCCCCAAGAATCCGTGTCTATCGTTGTTCATCCGTGGTTCCAGACCCTTCGCCGCCGTGCGGTTCTCCCTTCGCGCGCGACT
>JAURJO010000247.1 GCA_030832235.1 Verrucomicrobiota bacterium | reverse complement strand
CCTCGGCGCTGGTCGCCTACCGGCTGGCCAATCCCGATGTCACGCGCGGTTCTTTCGCGTGGCTCACGCAGGTGCTGAGCCGGGGCGCGATCACGCGCGCCGGTCCCTACATCACCGACCGCTCCTACCAGTTCACCGCCGACGTCGTCGCGGTGGGCCCGAACGGCCGCGGTTACTGCCGCACCCGCACGGTTTTCGACATGACGAGATCCACCCCGCGCATCGTTTACCACCAGGACCTCTCCAGCCACGGCTGGGCGCTCGGCTCGCAGGTCCGGCAACTTCTCCGGGCCGGAAGGAGTGACCGCCTATGAAGCTGGCATTGTCCCGCCGCGCCCCGCAGTCGGTGCTCGCCATCGCGTTCGTCGGCGGCCGGCTCGTCGCCGCGCAGGTCGCGCGCTCAAAGAGCGCCGTCGCGGTGCTGCGCCAGGCCTCGGCTCCGCTTTCCGTCGACCTCCTTCATCCCGAGCCGGAACTGGTCGGGCGGGAAATCCGCAACCACCTCGATGCCGCCCAGATCAAGGAGCGTTCCTGCGTGGTCGTGCTGCCGTCCGAATGGGTGATGACGCAGCATACGGAGCTGCCGGAGCTTTCTCCGGAGGATGCCGACAGCCTGCTACAGATCGAGGCGGAAAAGGGGTTCCCGAACGGCCCCGACGAGCTGCACATCGCGCGGTCGTCGCAAAAGGCGGGTGGTGGCCGCTTCACGACGCAGCTCGCGGTGCGTCGTGAGCAGGTCGCCCGTCTCGTCGAGGTCCTGCGCGCCGCCGGGCTGAAGCCCCTCAGCTGCTCCCTCGGTCTTCCGGCACTGGCCGACGCGATACCCGCGACGGGGCCGGGTCGGATGACCCTTTGGATCGAGGGTGCAGGAGCGACGCTCATGGTCGCGGCCGGCGGCGGAGTCGCTTCCTTTCGCGCGCTCGAAGCCTTCATCGAGTCGGAGGCGGGCGAGCGGGTGGTGAACACCGCCGCGTTGATGCGCGAGTTGCGGATCACGGTGGAGCAATTGCCCGCCGCGCTTCGCGCCGAGATCAAGCTGCTTTCGGTGCGCGGTGAGGCCGCTGCCGTGGGCGCGTTGGCTGGCGGGTTGGGAGCCTGGGCCTCCGACGCCGGGTTCTCGATCGACACCATCGCCTCCGACCGCAAGGTCGCCACGGAGGAGATCGTCGAGCAGGCCGGCGTGCGATTCCTGCGCGACGGGGCTCCGGCGCTCGAGTTCCTGCCTCCGAAGCCGAGCCGCTTCGCCCAGCTGGTGGCGCGTTACAATTCCCGCCGCCTCGCGACCGCGGGCTTCGCCGCCGCGGCCGTCCTGGTCCTCGTGGGCGGGGCCTTCGAATGGCAGCAGTACCAGCTCTGGAGCTTGCGTTCGGATTGGGAGGGCATGGAGGCGAAGGTGAAGGATCTCGACGCCGTGCAGGCGCGCATCCGCGAGTTTCGGCCGTGGTACGACACTTCGTTCCGTAATCTCTCCATCCTGCGCAAAGTGGTGGATTGTTTCCCGGACAACGGGAGCGTTACCGCCAAGGGCTTCGAGGTGCACAGCCCGTCCACCGTCACCGTCACCGGCACCGCGCGCGACAACGCCTCGTTGCTCCGCACGCTCGACCTCCTGCGCCAATCCAAGGAGATCCAGGGCCTGAAGATCGAGCAGATCCGCGGCAAAACCCCCGCCCAGTTCACCTTCACGTTCCGCTGGGTCGGAACCCCCGGCTCATGATCAACGCCTCTTCCAAACGCCAGCGTCTCCTCATGATCCTCGCCGGGGCGGCCGTGCTGCTTCTCGTGCTCGACAGCGCCGTCCTCACGCCGGTCATGGCCGCCTGGCGCTCCCGCTCCGCGGAGATCGCACGGCTGAAAAAGATGGTGGCCGACGGACGCTCCGCGATCGCCCGCGAGGACCGCACCCGTGCCATGTGGGCCGAGATGCAACAGCAGGCGATGGCCAATGAGCCTGCCAAGGCGGAGCAGGATCTGGTCACGGCCTTCGACCGTTGGGGCCGCGCCGGTGGCGTCGAACTGGGGTCGATCAAGCCGCAATGGAAGCGGGGCGCCAGCAACCGGTACTCGCTCCTGGAGTGCCGCGTCGACGCCAGCGGCTCGCTGAGCGCCATCACCCGTCTCCTTTACGAGGTCGAGAAATCCCCGCTGGCGCTCCGCATCGATTCGATCGAGCTCACGTCCCGCGACGATTCCGGCAACCGGCTCACCCTCGGGCTGCTGGTCAGCGGACTTCGCTTTACGCCGTTGGAGGGTCGCCGATGAAACGCCACACGATCATTTTCCTGTGTCTCACCTCCCTGGCCGTCGCCCAGGGGACAGATCGCCGCCGCAGCGGATCAGGTTCGTCCTCCTCCAAGGCTCCCGCCGCCACGCCAGGCTCGCCGCTCGCGCCCACGCAGGGTTACGAGGCGTTCAACCTGATCCTCGAGCGCAACATCTTCAATCCCACCCGCGTGGGCCGCACGCGGGTAACCAACGAGGAGAAACCGCCGCGGGCCGACGAGATCACGCTGGTCGGCATCGTCCGCTACGACCGGCAGGCCTTCGCCGTTTTCCACAGCCCCGAGTCCAGCTTCCGCAAGGAGGTCGGGGAGGGCGGTGAGATCGCCGAATTCAAGGTGCGGCGCGTGGACGGCGAGGGCGTCGAGCTCCTGCAGGGAGAGAAACCCGTGAAACTCGCGGTCGCCCAGCAATTGAAGCGGGTCGAGGGCGGTGAGTGGACCGTCAGCGCCCCGAAGATCCCCGCGTCCGACCCGCGCGCGTCGAGCCGCTCCGCCGAACCGGCGCCGGTCGAGATTCCCGCCAACGCCTCCGAGGTCCTCAAGCGCCTGATGAAGCAACGCGAACAACAATTGAAGAAATGAAAACCCGCACGGTACTGCCCCTGACCCTCGCCGGCCTCGCGCTCGCCGCGGCCCCGGCCCAAGCCCAAACCGCCCCGGCCGCCGCCGCGGCGCAGCCGCCCGCCGCTGAAAACGCCGAGCGCCCCGCTCGCGACACCTCGGGCGGGCTGCGCTTCAACTTCCGCGGTGCCCCGCTGGAGACCGTCCTCAATTACCTCAGCGAGGCCGCCGGCTTCGTGATCGTCCTGGAGACGCCCGTGCGCGGCAACGTCGACATGTGGAGCGCCCAGCCGGTCTCCCGCCAAGAGGCCGTCCAGCTGCTTAACCTCGCGATCAACAAGAGCGGTTACACCGCGATCCTGAAGGGACGCACGCTGGTCGTGAGTTCCAAAGAGGACGCCCGCAAGCGCTCCATTCCGATCCGCACCGGCAATGACCCGCGCCAGATCCCGGACAACGCCGAGATGGTGATGCAGATCATCCCGCTCGAGCGCATCGACGCGACGCAGGCCTCCGCCGACCTCGCCACGCTGCTGCCCAATACCGCCACCATCACCGCGAACGTCGACAGCAACTCACTCGTCGTCACCGACACTCAGAGCAACGTGCGCCACATTGTGGAGCTCGTCTCGGCCCTCGACGGTTCCGCGGGCTCGGTCTCCTCGATGAAGGTCTTCCAGCTGAAGAACGCCGATCCCACGGAGATGGCCGCTCTCATCAGTAACATTTTCGGCGGGGGCACGGGCGGCATGAATTCCCGTGGTCCCGGCGGCGGAAGCGGCATGCCGTTCGGCGCCTTCGGCGGTTTCGGCGGCATGCCCGGCGGTCCGGGAGCCGCGCTGGCCGCCATGGCCGCCGCCCGCGGCGGATCGACGGGCGGACCTGGCGGTAGCCGCGGCGGCAGCTCCGGCCGTTCCAGTAGCCGCGGCGGGAGTGGCGGGGCGTCCCGCGGGACTCCTGTTGTCGCCGTGCCGGACCCGCGCACGTACTCGATCATCGTCAGCGCCTCCCGCGAGACGCTCGACGACATCGAGACCATCATTCGCCAGCTCGATTCGAGCTCCGCGCGCAAACAGAAGGTCTTTGTCTACACCCTCGAGAACGGCGACGTGAAGCAGGTCGAAAGCGTCCTCCGGAATCTCTTCCAAGGCAGCAATGTCCGCACGACCGGCAATCAGGAGGTCGATCCGCTTACCCAGCGCGCCTCGAGTAATACCCAGGCGACGAGTACTAACATCACGCTCGGTACCCGCGGCGTGCGCTGATCACGCGCCTACAACCTTCATAGCCTTCATCCCTCTTTCCCCATGTTTTGCCCGAATTTTTCCCGACTGCCGCGATGGCTTCTGCTTGGAGTGGCATGTCTGCCTTCCTTGGTTCACGCGGCTTCCACCCCGACGTCCAGTGCTCCCCGTAGCTCGTCACAGGCGCGCCCGCCTACCACGATCAACAGTTCCTCCCGTAGTGTCGGCGGGGCCGGTGGTTCCGGTTCCAGTGCCGGCGCCAACCGGCAGTACACCAACTCCACGATGGTCGGGGAGGCCACCATCACCAGCGACCTTCAGACGCGCCGGCTGATTGTCGTCACCGACGACGAGACCAACGAGAACATCCGCAACATCATCCAGACGCTCGACAAGCCGAAGCCGCAGGTGCTGATCAATGTGGTCTTCGTGCAGGTCACCCACGACAAGGGCGTGGACCTCGGCGCCGAGGCCGTCTTCAACGGCACGATCGCCATCAAGAACGAACCGCGCGGGATCGCCACGACGAAGTTCGGTGTCGCGGAGGCGCTGAGCGACGCGACGCAGTTCGGCGCGTTCTACCGGATCCTGAGCCAGGATGTGAACGCCACGCTCCGGGCGCTTTCGAGCGTGAGCAAGACTGAGATTCTCTCCCGGCCTTCCGTGCTCACGCGAAACAACCAGCAGGCGACCATCATGGTCGGCCAGTCCGTCCCGATCATCACCAATTCGCGGGTGAGCGATCAGACGAACACGACCATCAACACCGTCCAGTACCAGGATATCGGCATCATCCTGCGCGTCACCCCATTCATCACGCAGGAGGGGCTGGTTGAGATGATTGTCTCGCCGGAAATCTCCTCGCTCAGCGCCACGACCGTGCCGATCTCCAACACGGTCAGTTCCCCGGTCATCGACAAGCGCTCCGCCGACACCGTCGTCGTCACCCCGAGCGACAAGACCATCGTCATCGGCGGCCTCATCTCCACCCAGACGACCGATCGCGACAGCAAGGTGCCGCTCCTTGGCGACATCCCGATCCTCGGCTACGCCTTCAAGCGGAAGCAGAAGGCCGACGTGAAGACCGAGCTGCTGATCTTCCTCACTCCGCACGTCATCCGCTCGCCGGACGACATGAGCACGGTCACGGTCCAGGAACGCGGCAAGCTCGACCTCTCCACGAAGGCCTTCGAGAAGCACGAGCTGGAGCGGATGATCGGCAAGCCCTGACAAGGGGCTTGGAAACCAGCGCGGGACGGGCGATTTTGCGCACGTTCCATGCGCTGGTTTGCGACAGGTCAAAAGCTCGGTCTTCACGCCGCCCTGATCGGCGTGTCGGTGGCGCTCTGCGGCTGGCAATGGAGTGAGCACCGACGCTTCCGCGATTCCGCTGCGCAGAGCCTGATCAACCGCGGTCGGGATATCACGTCGACCTTGGGTATCGTCATCGGGTCCCAGCGGCGCTTCGGGTTGCTTGTTTCCAAGGAGCGCATCGAGGCATCGCTGCAGGCGCTCATCCAGCCCGGCAGTCTGGAATCGATTGTTGTGCTCGGGGCCACCGGGGAAACGATCGCGAGCGCCGGACGGCCCGTGGAGATCACGCCCGCCATGTTGCGCGAACGCGGTGTGTTCTGGCGCGAGCAGGAGTTGGTGTTGATGAACCTCACCGATTTGGGATCTCCCGGGCAGGGGCCGGAGGACAAGCCGCTGCCTTCGGCGGTGGTGGTGAGTAACCCGCGTTTTTCCAAGGCGCTGCGCGGACCCCAGCGGCCGGCGGGTGCGCCAGTTGGCGAGACTTCCGCGCCACGGGCTCCGTTCGGGCGACCAGCCTGGATGTCGCAGGAGGAGTACGAGGGGCTCATCCGCACCCAAGGTGTGCATAGTTTGGTGATTTCCCTTTCCACGATTGATACCGACCGGGCGGTGTGGGCCGACCTATGGCTCCGGCTGCTCGTCGCGGTCATGGGGTCGGGTGTGGCACTGGTGTCCTCGCTCGCGTGGCGTAATTTCAACCGCAATGCGGAGCTGCGGATCCGTTTGCTCAAGGCCGGTGAGATGAACAGCCATCTCGCGCGAATGAACCTCGTCGCCGCCGGTCTCGCCCACGAGACTCGGAACCCGCTCAATCTCATCCGTGGCCACGCCCAATTGGTTTCGACCGACGCGTCCGCGGGAGCGCGCCTCCGCGAGCACGCCGGTGCGATCCTCGAGGAGGCCGACCGCGTTACCGTGCAACTGAACCAGTTCATCGATTACTCGAAGCCCCGCCAGCCGCAGCTAGGGCCGGTCGACCTGGTGCGGCTGGCGTCCGATGTGGCCCGGACCCTCGCACCCGACGTCGAGGACAAGCGTGTCACGCTTTCGGCCTCCTCGGATCCGCTGGTCATCCAGGCGGACGGGCAGCTCTTCCGGCAGGCGCTCTTCAATTTGGTCATCAACGCCGTGCAGGCGGTCGAGACCGGCGGCCGGGTCGAAGTGGACTGGCGTGTGACGCCCGACGCCGGCGTGGTGATCGAGGTGCGGGACGATGGTGCGGGAGTGCCTGAGGAGCTCCGCGGCGAGATCTTCAAGCCCTACGTGACGAAGCGCCCCGGGGGGGTGGGACTCGGCCTCGCGATCGTATGGCAGATCGTTGCCGCCCACGGCTGGGAGATCGCCTGCCTCGCCAACGTGCCGCGGGGGGCGATTTTCCGCATCACGCATGCCCGCACCGATTCCCTTCGCCATGAAGCCTGAGCCGGAGGGCGAGGTCCGGATCCTCGTGGTCGATGACGACGCCGGCCAGCGCAGCCTGCTCGAAACGTTTCTGCGCGCGCAGGGTTTCCGGACTCAGGCGGCCGACTCGGGCGCCGCCGCGCTGGCGCTGCTGGAGCGGGGCAGCTTCGGCCTGATCATCAGCGACGTGAGAATGCCGGGCATGTCTGGCATCGAGACCTTGCGGCGCGTGCGGGAGAAACACCCGGGTTTGCCGGTGCTGCTGGTGACGGCTTTCGCCGACATCCGGACGGCGGTGGCGGCCATGCGGGATGGCGCGGTCAACTACCTCGCCAAGCCGATCGACCTAGACGAGCTCATGACCTCGGTGCGGCGCGCGCTCGGGTCCGAAGCGGCCGCCATGCCGGCGGCCAGCCCATTTCCGTTGCCGGAGGGTGTGATCGTGCGGAGTCCGATCATGCAATCGGTGTTCCGCGACGTTGCGGCCATCGCGCCGTCTGACTCGCGCGTGCTGATCACGGGCGAAAGCGGCGTGGGTAAGGAAGTGGTGGCCGATGTGCTTCATCGTTGGAGCCGACGCGCGTCACGGCCGCTGGTGCGTTGTGGTTGTCTGGCGGAAACGGAAGCGGCGTTGGAGGCTGAGTTGTTCGGACGGGATAAGGGCGACGGTCCGGCGCGGATGGGGCGATTCGAGGAGGCGGCCGGGGGGACGTTGCTCCTCGACGAGGTTGCCGATTTGCCGGCGGGCCTGCAGTCGAAGCTCCTGCGGGTGATTAACGAGGGCAGTTTCCGACGGGTTGGCTCAACCCGTGACATCACCGCGAGTTTCCGTCTGCTGGCGTCATCGCGGCAGGATCTGGATGAGCGGATTGCCGCCGGGCTCTTTCGGGAAGACCTCTTCTATCGACTCAACGTGATGGAGATCGCGGTGCCGCCGTTGCGGGAAAGACCGGAGGATGTTCCGGTGCTGGCCGCACATTTCATCGGGATTCATTCGGGCCAGCGGCCACGCTTCTCGGCCTCGGTCTCCACGGCGCTTGGGCGCTACCGGTGGCCCGGGAATGTGCGTGAGCTGCAAAACGCGATGGAACGCGCGGCGTTGTTGTCGCGCGGCGAGGTGGTACTCCCGGAACACCTGCCGGGCCGCTTGCTGGAAACCGCACCAGAGCCCGCGGGTGCTGTCGTTGAGACGGCCGACGGCCAGCGCCTCGCGCAAATCGAGCGCGACGCCATCCTGCGCGCGCTAAGGAAGAACGACTTCAACCGCACCGATACGGCCCGGGAGCTGGCCATCAGCCGCCGCGCGTTGACCTACAAGCTCCAGCGGCTCCGCGCCGAGGGCGTGCCAGTCGATGGTTAATGTTCCGGCGGGTGGCCGGTCGTGTCATCCACCGCCGCCAGCACGCGCGAGCGGAGTGCCGCGGGGGGAGGAGTTGAGGCGGCGATCGCCAGCGCGGCGGCCGCGTCCGAAAGATCCCGCACCAACGTCTGCAAGGCGGAGCCGGGTGCCGCGGCGCGCACGAGCGTGTTCAAGTCCGGCTGCTCCAGCAGCCCCAACGCGTGCAGGCACGCGAGTTCGACGATGTGACTGTCGATCATAGTCGGTCCGCCAGAGAGTCGCGAAGTTTCAGCAGCCCGCGTCGGATGCGGGCCTTCACCGTGCCCAGGGGCTCGCGCAGCTTGCGGGCGATCTCCTCCTGGGTGAGGCCGCCGAAGAATGCCAGTTCGAGGGCGCGCTGCTGTTCGGGGGGCAACGTGGCCACCGCCGCGCGCACCGCGCGGGCCTCGTCGCCAAGCGCGGCGTTCTCGTCGCCCCCTGCCTGTAACGCCCCGGCCAGATAGCCGAGGTCCTCGGGCGCCGATTCGGCGAGCAACTCGGAGCGGCGGCGGCGCATACGGACGCGATCGATCGCGCGGTTGCGGACCAATGTCACCGCCCACGAGAACGCGCTTCCGCGGGAAGATTCAAATGTCGCGGCTTTCTCCCAGAGAGTCAGGAAAGCGTCCTGCACCACGTCCTGCGCCTCGGCCGTATCGCGCAGGATCTGCATGGCCGCGCCGTAGAGCGGAGAGGAAAAGCGGTCGTAAAGCTGGGCGAACGCCTCGCGATTGCCCTCGGCGACGCGTGTCAGGAGCAATGCGTCGAGCTGGTCGCGCTCCAGCACGCCGTCGGAGGCGAGGGTGGAATCGGCGATCTTGGCGCTCAGGACAGGCGGGGCCGCACGCGGGCCTTGTTTAGGGGTAAGGGACGGGGGCACTCCGACATTCGATTAACGCCGGAACAGGGCATTGAGGCGGGGGGCGAAGGCGAGGCTTTTCGCCGGCTTCGACCTAAAGGGCGCGCGCGGCGGATTTCCTATTGCGGCCCGCTTCGTCGGCGGGCTGATCTCGCGTGCTTTTTCTACCGATCCGGCTGCCCCCATGAGAACTCTTCCCCTGCTTTGCGCCCTTGCGTCCTTTTCCTGGTCCGCCTTCGCCCAACCGGCCTACGACGTGGTCGTCTACGGCGCCACGGCCGGCGGGGTGGCGACCGCCGTCTCCGCGGCCCGGTCTGGCGCGAAGGTTGTTTTGCTGGAGCCGCGGAACCAGGTGGGGGGCATGGTCGCGGGCGGGCTTTCGGGCACGGATGTCGGGAAGCGCGAGGTGATCGGAGGGCTGGCCCTTGAGTTTTATTTCCGTGCCGGCCGCGCTTACGGTCTCGACCGGCATCTGCAGGAAGTGGCGTGGATGCCGGAGCCCAAGGTCGCCGCGCGGGTTTTTCGCGAGATGCTACGGGAGACGGGAGTGACGCTGCTCGAGAATCACCGCCTGCGGGAGAAGGAAGGTGTCTTGCGCGAAGGGGATCGAATCAGCGCGGTGGTGCTCGAGAACGGCGCGCGGATCTCGGGCAAGGTGTTCGCCGACGCCAGCTACGAGGGAGATCTCATGGCGCAGGCCGGGGCTTCCTACACGTTCGGGCGCGAGGGCGTGGCTCAGTACGGAGAGTCGCTCGCGGGAGTTCGGGCGGTAACCCCCAGTCACCAATTCGCCGTCGATATCCCGGCGCGGGATGAAGGCGGTCGCCTGCTTCCGGAGGTTTCGGCGGAGCCTCGGGGTGAGCCGGGTTCGGCCGATAAGCGCATTCAAGCCTACAATTTCCGGG
>JAURJO010000246.1 GCA_030832235.1 Verrucomicrobiota bacterium | reverse complement strand
GAGCCGATGATCACGCAGGCGATGGCGTTCTGCTGGGATCACCGCGGCCGGATGTGGGTCGCGGAAAACCGCGACTACGAGAACCGCAAGGCCGGCTTCTCCGGTTCGGGCGACAGCCGCATCGTGATTCTCGAGGATACCGACGGGGACGGTAAATTCGACACCCGGAAGGTCTTCCTCGAGGGCATTCCCTTCCCCTCGGCCATCGCGGTGGGCTTCGACGGCCTGTGGCTCGGCGCGCCGCCCAACCTGCTGTTCGTGCCCGACCGCGACCACGACGACCGCGCCGATGCGAACATTGAGATCCGCCTTACCGGCTGGGGCATCCAAGACCGCCACGAGACGCTCAACAGCTTCACCTGGGGCCCCGACGGCTGGCTCTACGGCTGCCAAGGCTACGCCACCCGCTCCATCGTGGGGAAGCCGGCCGACGGCGGGCGCATCTACAAACCCGGCGAACCGTTCCCGGAAAAAATCCCGGTACGCGACGGCCAGTACATCGACGGCGGGGTCTGGCGCTACCATCCGACCAAGGACCGCTTCGAGGTGCTGGCCCACGGCTTCAGCAACCCCTGGGGCCTCGATTTCGACGATCACGGCGAGATGTTCATCACCGCGTGTGTCATTCCTCACCTCTGGCACGTGATCCCGGGCGGCATCTACCACCGGCAAGGCGGCAAGCACATCAACCCGCACGTCTACGACGACATCAAGACGATCGCCGCTCACCGACACCGCTCGGCCCACGGCGGCGCGCGCGTGTACCTGGCGGATGAGTTTCCCGCCGCCTACCGCGGCCGTATCTTCATGGCCAATCTGCACGAGCGCGCGCTGCTCACCGACATCCTCGAGCCCGCCGGCTCCGGGTTCATCGGGAGGCACGGCGACGACACCCTGCTGGCCAACGATCCGCGTTGGATCGGTTTCAGCGTCGAGATTGGCCCGGACGGCGCGGTGTACATCCTCGACTGGCACGACGGCGACATCTGCGGCAACGACGTGCTGAACAAGGACACCGCACGCATCCAGCGCGTCGCCCCGAAGGGCTTGCGCGGCACCGCCGGTCTTAACCTCGCCGCGAAATCCGATCTCGAGCTCGCCGCGCTGCAGACACACCGCAACGACTGGTACGTCCGCCGCGCCCGATTGCTTTTGCAGGAACGCGCCGCGGCCGGCCGCCTGGACCCAAAGGTCGTGCCGGTGTTGCGCGAGCAACTCGCCCTAGGGTCCGACGCCGGCCGCCAGCTTCGCGCGCTCTGGGCTCTGCATGTCACCGGCAACCTTTCCGCGGAGGAGCTCGCACGGCTCCTCGATCATCCCGCCGCTCCGGTACGCGGCTGGGCGGTGCAACTGCTCTCCGAGGACGGTCCCGCACCCGCCCCGGCCCGCGCGAAATTCGCGACGATGGCCCGCGCCGAGACCGCCGCCACCGTGCGTTTGAAACTCGCGTCGGCCCTTCAGCGCCTCGCGCCAGGAGACCGCTGGGAAATCGCGGGGGCGCTCGCCGCCCGCGCCGAGGACGCCGAGGACCACAATTTGCCGAAGATGATCTGGTTCGCCGTCGAGCCTCTCGCGGCCGCCGAGCCGGCGCGCGCCCTGGCACTCGCCTCCGCGTCCCGTCTGCCGCTCGTCACGCGGTTCGTCGCCCGCCGCGCCACCACCGCGCAGGCGTTCGACGCCATGCTTGCCGCGATCTCCGCGGCTCCCGCGGACGCGATGCGCCGCACACTGCTCGAAGGTTTCCGCGACGGCCTCGGCGCCTTTGGCCGCCGAGAACTCGCCGCACCGGCCGCCTGGACCGCGCTCGCCGCGCGCCTCGCCGCCGGACCCGACGCGGCCGCCGCCGCGCTTTCCCGGCAGATCAGCCAGTTCTTCGGCGATCCCGCCGCCACCACCGCCCAACTCGCGCTGCTGCGCGACCCCCAGGCGCCCGCCGATCGCCGCCGCGAGGCCTTGCAGAGCCTCTCCCGCGATGGGCACCGCCCGGCACTCGTCCCGATTCTCGGTCTTCTCGGCGAGCCCGCGCTGCGCCGCGACGCCATTCGCGCGTTGGCGGAATTCGAAGACGAACGCATTCCACAGCGCCTGCTTGCGGACTACGCCAAATGGAGCGCCGCCGAAAAAGCCGAGGCCGTGCTCACGCTCGCCGCGCGGCCGGAAAGCGCCCGCCGCCTGCTCCGTGAACTGCGCGCCGAGCGCGTGCCCAAGGCGGACATCTCCGCTTTCGCCGCCCGGCAGCTGCAACGCGTGATCGGCCCCGGCTTCACCGATTTCTGGGGTCCACTGGAGAGCCCTGCGGGCGACCGCGCCGCGGAGACCGCGCGCCTCAAGCGCCTGTTGAGCGACGATGCCCTTGCTACCGCGCGACCAGGGCATGGCCGCGGTGTGTTCGAGCGCACCTGCGCCCCGTGCCACAAACTCTACGACCAGGGCGGCGCGATCGGCCCCGACCTCACCGGCTCCAACCGCGCCAACCTCGACTACATCCTCGGCGAGATCATCAACCCCAGCGAGGTCATCCAGGAGGGATACCACCTCGTGACGCTCACGTTGCGCGACGGCCGCACGCTCGCCGGGAACATCGCGGCCGAGAACGAACGTCAGGTAGTCCTGCGCACCGTCGGCCAGGAAACACCCGTCGCCAAGGCGGACATCCTCTCCCGCGAGGTCTCGCCGGTGTCGATGATGCCGGAAGGACTCCTCAAGACGCTCTCCAACGAGGAAGTCCGCGATCTGATCGCTTACCTGCGCACCACCCGGCAGGTGGCCCTCGAACCGTAGGCAACAGGGGGGCGCCCTTGCAAAAACGGGGCCCGGCCGGCAGAATCGGCGAATGCCGACCCGACGTGTTTTCCTGAAACTCGCGGCCACCGCCGGGACCTCCACCACCGTGGTGTCGCGGCTCGCCGGCCGCGACCAAGCCACATCCGGCCCGGAAGGCGCCACGGATCGCGCCACGTGGATCGCTCTCGCGCACCGGCTCGCCTCGCCCCTGCTCCCCTCGCTCGCCGCGCGCCGACTGCGCGCGACCATGCCGGTGGAGTCACACCGCTCCTCCCGCGATCGCGCCGAGTACACCCATCTCGAGGGTCTCGGCCGCCTGCTGGCGGGACTCGGTCCATGGCTCGAGTTGCCCGACGACGGTTCCACCGAGGGCGCCGAGCGCACCCGTCTGGCCGAGACCGCCCGCGAGGCGATCGACGCTGGAACCGACCCCCGCTCGCCGGACTTCCTGAATTTCTCCCGCGGCCGACAACCGCTGGTCGACGCCGCGTTCCTCGCGCAGGCGATGCTGCGCGCCCCGCGGGAGCTCTGGGAAAAGCTTCCCCCGCGCGTGCGCGCGAATGTCATCGCCGCGCTGGTCTCCTCGCGTCCCATTCCCGCCGGAGAAAACAACTGGAAGCTGTTCGCCACCACGGTGGAGACGTTTCTCCACCGTGCGGGGGTGAGACGGGACGAGGCGCGGCTGGCGGCGGGCATTGAGAAACACCGCGAGTGGTACGTCGGCGACGGCGCTTACGGCGACGGACCCGAGTTCCACTGGGACTACTATAACTCGTTCGTCATCCAACCCATGCTGATGGAGGCGCTGGAAGTCGTCGGCGAAGAGCAAGCCGCGTGGCGGGAGTTGCGCGCGAAGGCACGGCAAAGGATTTCCCGCTGGGCGGAGGTGCAGGAGCGGATGATCTCGCCGGACGGCTCCTACCCGGTGCTGGGCCGCTCGATCGCCTACCGTTGCGGGGCCTTCCAAGGCCTCGCGTTCGCCGCCTGGCGCGATTGGCTGCCGAAGGCCCTGCCGCCGGCGCAGGCGCGCACCGCCCTCACGCGCGTCATCCGCCGCACGCTGGAGGCGCCGGGCACGTTCGATGGCGCCGGCTGGCTGCGTATCGGACTCGCCGGTGCGCAACCCGGCCTCGGCGAAACCTACATCTCGACGGGCAGCCTCTACCTCTGCAGCACCGCGTTCCTCCCGCTCGGATTGCCGGCGAGCGTTCCGTTCTGGCGCGACCCGGCACCGCGCCTGACGTGGGAAAAAGCGTGGTCCGGAGCGGATCTGCCGGCCGACAAGGCGATCAAGAGCCCGCGTTGAAAAGCCTCACGGTGCCTGCGCGGTGAGAGAAAAGCCCAGGATTTTGCCGGGCTCCGAATCCGGTCAAAGCAACGCGAGGACAAACAGCAGCAGGCCACCGATGATGGAGGCATGCCCGGCGATACTTCGGACGCGAACCCGGCGGTAGACCGTATCGGCGCTCATCTTGTTGTCCTTGATCGCCTCCTCCGCGTCCATCCGGTAGACCTCCTGCGACCAGCGGATCCAGAGGCCGGCGACCAGAACCAACGCGGCGAAGCCTATCACCAAGTTCCGGCGATCGTAGCCCTGGAGGCCGATGGCCGTGGATGCGGCGGAAGTCTGAACCGCCACCGAAGGGGAAGGCTTCGCAACCGGCGCCGGGGCGGGCGCGGGTTGAACACGACCGGACAAGGCCCGTTTGGTCGCGGGTTCGGGCTCCGCCGATGTCTGCACCCCGGCCGGGCCGCTTTTCGTTTCCCGCAGACGGTTGAGCCCGGCATCGAAGTTGACAGAGGCCGGTGATGAGACGGAAGCAGGCTCACCCAGATCCGCCGCAAAAAGACACCCCACCGCCATCCCCGCGGCGAGAAACCGAAGGGGATAGAGGCCCCGCACGGCGGCAGGCCTGGTTGGGTGGGCGACGCGCATGGCGAAGGAAACGGCAGGGAAGATCGGACCGAACCCAACCGTGTTCTGAGCAAACTGATTATTTCGCAAAAAAATTATTCCTGATTTCTGGAAAGGTTTCCGCGGGCGCTCGGACGGGCGGGCGCTGACGCGCCGGAACCTTTGTCTTGCGGAGGCCGCGCGGGCACGCGTTCCTCGCCGCACTTCCAAACATGGCCCAGTCCGAAAACCCGATCGAGAAACTGCTGGAGAAAACCATCTTCGCGAGCCGCTGGCTGCAGGCGCCGCTCTACGTGGGCCTGATTCTCGCGCAGGGCGTCTACGTCTACCAGTTCCTCATCGAGCTCTGGCACCTGGTGCACAGCGCGGCGACCCAGACCTTCGACAAGACGGTCGCGCCCGACCTGAGCACGTTCATCATGCTCGGCGTCCTCGGGCTGATCGACGTGGTGATGATCGCGAACCTGCTCATCATGGTGATCATCGGCGGCTACGAGACGTTCGTCTCCCGCCTCGACCTCGATAACCACGACGACCAGCCGGAGTGGCTGAGCCATGTGAACGCCGGCGTGCTGAAGGTGAAGCTCGCCACCGCCCTGATCAGCATCTCGTCCATCCATCTGCTCAAAACCTTCATCATGGCCCTGAATCCCCCCGGCGGCGTACCGCTCAACAGCCAAGGGGTGATGTGGCAGGTCATCATCCACTGCGTGTTCGTGTTCTCGGCCATCGCGCTCGCGTGGACCGACAAGCTGATGATGGCGGGCGTGAAGGCCGCGAAGTCGGACCACGAGGCGCACTGAGGCGTCCCGCCATACGCGGCATTGCCCGCGCGACGTTCAAAAAAACGTCCGTGGAAATTTCCGAATGGCGGCTTGCGCGGTGAAACGCGCGTCCGTTCCCTCCTCGAGTCCACGAATGTCCGACGTTTCCGCTCCGTCCCCCCGCCCTCTCCAACGCGCCCTCGCCGCCCTGATCCAGTGGTTTGATTCCGACCACACCCCGGGGGGCGCCGACCGGATGCGTCAGGAGCCGGACCGGGTCGACTGGGTGCGCTGCATCCCGTTCATCGTGCTGCATGCCGGTTGCTTCGGCGTGATCTGGGTGGGCGCGAGCGCCACGGCCGTCTGGACCGCGGTCGCGCTGTATTTCCTGCGGATGTTCGCCGTCACCGGAATCTACCACCGCTATTTCTCCCACAAGACCTACAGCACCTCGCGCGTAGGCCAGTTCATCCTCGCCCTGTGGGGTGGCACAACCGTGCAACGCGGCGGCCTCTGGTGGGCCTATCACCACCGGCACCACCACAAGCACTCCGATGATCCGGAGGACGCCCACTCGCCGCACGTGCACGGCTTCTGGTGGTCGCACATCGGCTGGATCACCAGCCGACGTAATTTCCCGACCGACTACTCCACGATCCGCGACCTCGCGAAGTACCCGGAACTCGTCTGGCTCAACCGCTTCGACACCGTTGTTCCGGCACTGTTCGCGCTCGCGCTCTTCGGCGCCGGCGCGGCGCTCGAGACCTGGGCGCCCGGCCTCGGCACCGACCGCTGGCAGATGCTCGTCTGGGGCTTCTTCATCAGCACCACGGCGCTTTTCCACGGCACCTCTTGCATCAACTCGATGGCCCACTTGATGGGCCGCCGCCGGTTCAACACGAGCGATGACTCCCGCAACAGTTTCATCCTCGCGATCATCTGCCTCGGCGAGGGCTGGCACAACAACCACCACCGCTACCAGTCCTCCACGCGGAACGGCTTTTACTGGTGGGAGATCGACCCCACGTATTACGGGCTGAAAGTGCTTTCGTGGACGGGCTTCATATGGGGGCTCAAGCCGGTCCCGCGCTCCATCATGGAGGAGGCCGCGCGCGCCGACCACGAGGCCAGCATCGCCGCCGCCCAACGCGCGTCCGCGGTCCATCCCGAACTCTCCCCGCTCGCCAAGGTCGTGCCGGCCGCCGCCGCCATCGCCGTCGCCACCGCGACCGCCGCGCAAGCCGACCTGCCGAAAAAGGCCGCCGGTCCCGCCTTGCACCAGAACGTGCCGGGCCAAGTCGAGAACCCGCCTCCCTCGGCTTGAGGCGAGACGCGCCCTCCGCGCCCGGTGCGTCCGGCGCACCTTCGAGGCCGTAGCACGCGACTCACCATGCCTTCCCTCGCCATCGTCGGCACCGGCATCGCCGGCCTCGGCTGCGCCCGTTTCCTGCACCGCCACCACGAGATCACGGTGTTCGAGCAGGACGCGCGCATTGGCGGCCACACCCATACGGTGGACGTAGAAGAGGCGGGCGGGCGACGTGTGTCCATGGACACCGGCTTCATGGTGTTCAACCGGGTAACCTACCCGCATCTCACGCGGCTATTCACCGAGCTGGACGTACCGGTAAAGCCGACGTCGATGTCCTTCAGCGTGCGACACGCCGCCAGCGGGCTCGAGTACTGCGGCTCCTCGCTGAACCACCTCTTCGCGCAACGCCGTAATCTCCTGCGGCCGCGGTTCTGGCGGATGCTGGCGGCAATCAAGCGTTTCAACGACGAGGCGGTCGCCGCGCTCGATGACCCGGCCACGCGCGATGAGTCGCTCGGCGACTACGTCCGCCGCCGCGGCTACGGTTCAGACTTTCTTGATCTCTACCTCGTGCCGATGAGCTCGGCGGTATGGAGCACGCCTCCGGAGCTCATGCTGGCCTTTCCGGCGACCAGCCTGCTGCGCTTCTTCCACAACCACGGCTTCCTCGGGATGCACACCCAGCACCCGTGGTGGACCGTCCAGGGCGGTTCGCGCAACTACGTCGATCGGCTGGTGGCGCCCTTCCGCGACCGAATCCGGACCGGCGACGGCGTGACGCGCGTGGCACGCGGTTCACGCGGGGTGACCCTCACCACCAAATCTGGGCATGAACAGACCTTTGACCGTGTGATCGTGGCCTGCCACGGCGACCAGGCGCTTGCGCTGCTCGCGGATCCGTCTCCGGAAGAGCGCCGCCTGCTCAGCGAGTTCCGCTACCAGCCGAACATCGCCACCGTGCACACCGACGAGTCAGTGATGCCCCGCACCCGCCTCGCGTGGTCGAGCTGGAACTACGAGCTGAACCGCGACGCGTCCGGCGGTCCGTCGACCGCGACCCATTACTGGATGAACTCGCTGCAGGGGGTATCCGACCGCGCGAATTACTTCGTGAGCATCAACCGTCCGGAGGCGATCGCGCCGAACAAGGTGCTGAGGCGGATCCCCTACGAGCACCCCCTCTTCAGCCTCGGCGCGGTGCGGGCGCAGGCCGAGATCCCGGCACTCAACGCCGCCGCGCGCGGCACCCGCGAAACCTATTACGCCGGCGCATGGCAGCGCTACGGCTTCCATGAGGACGGTCTGCTCAGTGCCGTCCGGCTCTGCGAGTTACTGCTCGACCGCGACCCGTGGACAGAATGAGGCCGCGCATCCGCTGGTGACGGGCCTTGCCCCCGTCACCCCCTTATGCAGGTTTTTCACGGCCCCCGCGGTCGGGCGCATCCGCCCAATCCAACCGGCCGTCACCTCCCCTGCGAAGCCAACCGGCGATGAATTCCTGCCTGTACGAATGTGAAGTGATGCACGCCCGGTTCGAACCGCGCGCGCACCGCTTCTCGTACCGGGTTTTCCTCTTCGCGTTGGACCTGGGGGAGATTCCCACGCTCGCGCGAAGGTTCGGTCTCTTCTCGGCGGGCCGGCCGAACCTCTACTCGTTCCGCGACCGCGACTACCTGCCGCTGGGCGAGCGCCAGCACATCCCGGCAAAGCCAGCTGTACCGGCGCCTCCCGAGGCCGACCTGCGGAAACGCGTTGAGTCCTGCGCCGCAGCCCACGGGGTCGATATTTCCGGCGGACGTGTGCTGTTGGTGACCCTCCCGCGTGTGTTCGGTTACCTGTTCAATCCGGTATCATTCTACTTTTGCTTTGACCGCTCCGGCGCGCCGGCGGCCGCCATCGCCGAGGTCACGAACACGTTCCGGGAGATGAAGCCGTTCTTTCTGCGGCCCGATCCCTCGGATGCTGCCCGCGGAGTTTTCCGCCTGAGGGTGCCAAAGCACTTCTACGTGTCGCCTTTTTCGGACGTCGACGTCGCGTTTGATTTCCATCTTCGCCTACCGGGCGACCGCCTCGCGGTGCGCATCGACGACTACACCGGCGAGCGTCGCACCCTCACCAGCACGCTCACCGGTGGCCGGCGCGAGCTCACGTCCGCGCGGCTGGCATGGTTCACGCTCAAGTATCCCGCGCTCACCCTGCGCGTGATCACCCTCATCCACTGGCACGCCCTGCGCCTGTGGCTGAAGCGCGTGCCCTGGTTCGCCAAGGCCGCCCGCGCCGCCGATCAAAGGGGCATCTACCGCCCCCATCACTCCCTTACCTCCGGCCCCGCGCCGATCAGCCCCGTCCCGTCCGAATCCGCATGAGCACGCCGTCCTCCGCCAGCACGTCTTCAGATTTTTCCGGCCTCACGGCTCCGGCCCGCCCGTCCTTCGCCCGCGGCGTCGTGCTCGACGCCCTCTCCCGCCTGCGCCGAGGCCGCCTGCAACTCGAGTTGCCGGGTGGCGCTATCCGCGAGATCGGCGAGGGCTCTTCCACGCCGGCCGTCATCCGCGTTCGCCGCGAGGCGTTTTTCTCAAAGTGCCTCTGGTCGGGCGACATCGGCTTCGCCGAGGCCTTCATCGACGGTGACTGGGACACTCCCGACCTCACCGCGGTCATCGCGCATTTCGTGCGCAACGTCGACGACGCGCCCACGCTGTCCGGCTCGCGTCGGGCCGCGACGGCCCGGCTCAACCTGATGCGGATGGCCAACCGGGTCCGCCACCTCCTGCGCCCCAACACCCGCTCGATCGCACGCCGCAACATCAGCGAGCACTACGATCTCTCGAACGACTTCTTCTCCCTCTGGCTCGATCCCTCGATGATGTACTCGTCGGCCCGCTGGCCCGCCGACGCCGCCCACCTTTCGCTCGAGGAGGCCCAGCGGGAGAAGAACGAGGCCCTCTGCCGTCACCTCCGCCTGCGCCCGTCCGATCACGTGCTCGAGATCGGCACCGGCTGGGGCGGTTGGTCGCTCCACGCCGCGGGCACCCACGGCTGCCGCGTCACCACCGTCACCATCTCCCGCCAGCAGCACGACCTCGCCGTGCGGCGCGTGGCCGAGGCCGGCCTCACGGGCCGGGTCGACGTGCGCCTGCAGGACTTCCGCGACATCACCGGCCGCTTCGACAAGCTTGTCTCGATCGAGATGCTCGAGGCCGTCGGCCACCGCAACCAGGAGGCCTTTGCCGAAATGGTGGCCCGCGTGCTCCCCGCCGAGGGCATCGCCGCGCTGCAATTCATCACCTGCCCGGACGCGCGCTACGATGAGTTCCGGCGCGGCGTCGACTTCATCCAGAAGCATATCTTCCCCGGCTCGCTGCTCCTTTCGGTGAACCGCATGAACGACCTGCTCGCGCGCGCGGGCGGTTTCGTGCTCCACCGGCTCGAGGACTTCGGCACCGACTACGCCCGCACGCTGCGGCTGTGGCGGGAATCGTTCCACGCGCGGCTCGAGGCTGTGCACGCGCTCGGGTTCGACGAGCGCTTCGTCCGCAAGTGGACCTACTACCTCTGCTACTGCGAGGCGGCGTTCGCCCTGCGCAATATCTCGGTCGTGCACACCGTGCACACGCGGCCGAACAACGCCGCGCTCTGAACCGCCGGCCCGCGCCCCGCGTCATGATCACTTTCCTCCGCGCCCTGTTCATCCTCGTCATCGCGTCGATGCTGGCGGTCACCACCTGGGCCAGCCTGCACACGCCGATCTTCTCGATTCCGCGCGACGTCTTCACGCACCCGTGGTTCATCGCGACGCTGTTCGACGCCTACTGGGCGTTCATCGCGTTCTACGTCTGGGTGGCATGGAAAGAGCAGTCCGCCGCCGCCCGTATCGGCTGGTTCGTGGCGATTATCGCGCTGGGGAACATTGCCATGGCCGCTTACCTGCTGCGGGAACTTTTCGCCGTGCCGGCCGACGGCCCGCTCGACCCGGTTTTCACCCGTCGCAACCCGGGCAGCGTGCTGCTGCCGGCGCTGCTCGGCGCCGCGGGAGTCGGCGTCTATCTGCTCGCCTGAGCGCATGGAACCGGCCGGAACGGCGCCCGTCGCGCGCGAAAGCTTCTGGCGGCGCCGCATCACCGGCCCCGTTCGGCGGCAACTCACTCGCGGTGTGACGCCCGATCGTCTCGCGGTCACGTTCGCGGCCGGCACGGTCTGCTCGCTGTTTCCGTTCCTCGGCTTCACGTCACTCTTGAATCTGGGCGTCGGCCTCGCGCTCCGGCTGAACCAGCCCGTGCTCCAGACGCTCAACCAACTGCTCGGTCCCGTGCAGCTGGCGCTGATCCTGGTTTACGTGCGCGCCGGCGAGGCCGTATGGGGGGCCTCCGGGCAGCCGTTCACCATCGGGGAGATGCTGTCCGCGTTCCGCGACTCGTCCGTCCCGGAGTTCCTCGCGCGTTTCGGTTGGGCCGGCATCCACGCGTTCACCGCCTGGTTGCTCACCGCCCCGCTGCTCGCCGTCGCGGTCTACCTCCCTTCGCGTCCGCTGCTCCGCCGCGCCGCCGCTCGATTATCCGGGGCGTCCGCCGCGCCCGCCGGCGCGTAACCTCCGCATGTCCGCGCCCGCCCTCCTCCTCCTCGCGCTTGCCGGCCTCGGCGGCGCCTTCGCCGGCGTCTACCTGCTGTCCCGCCGGCTCGACAACTACGGCGTCGTCGACGTGGCGTGGTCCTACGCCTTCGCCGCGCTCGCCCTTTTCTACGCCGCGACCGCCGGCGGCTGGCCCGCCCGTCGCTGGCTCCTCGCCGCGATGGTCACGATCTGGAGCGTGCGGCTTGGAACGCATCTGTTCGTGCGCGTCGCCGGGCATCATCCGGTCGAGGACGCCCGCTACGCGGCGCTGCGGCGCGACTGGGCCGCGGATTTCGCCTTCCGCATGTTCCGTTTTTTCCAATACCAGGCGTTGTCGGTCGTGGTGCTCGGCGTGGGTTTCCTCATCTCCGCGCGCAACGCTGCGCCGGGCTTTCATCCCTTGGAGATCGCGGGCTTCGCGCTGTGGCTGCTTGCGGTCGCGGGGGAGACGATCGCCGACGCTCAGCTGGCGG
>JAURJO010000245.1 GCA_030832235.1 Verrucomicrobiota bacterium | reverse complement strand
GTGACCGCTTGGATGCGCAGGCCAAAATTCTTTTGGAGGGACAGGGCCACGGCCTCCTCGAGCGTGAACTCCCGGTCGGGTGCGATCACGATCTGGGCCCCGCTCGGCGCCATCGGTTGAGCGGAGGCCGCCGTGGAGAGGGCAAGGAAAAGGATGAGTGCGGAGGCGGGGAAACGGCGCATGACGTGAAATTCAGTTAAAGAGACGGCGGCGGCCCAGCCAAAAAACACCGGGCCGGGAAAAAAGTTACTGCAGTTCGAATTCCCCGCCCGAGGTGCGTTTGAAGACCTTGAAGCCAGCCTGTCTGGCGCGCGAGACGGAGAGGGGGGCGGAAAGTTGCGGTGAATTCACTGGTTGGATGTCCACCCTTCGCACTTCCTGGCCGCAACGTAGGCAGGCGGCCAGGTCGGCGGAGGAGCTGGACTGCATGTGATCAAACCCATCTCCGCAAAGCCGGCACGGTGGGGTGAGGGGAGAGTAGCGTCGGAGCGGCATGAACGAACCGGTGGCTCCGGTCAGGTACGGCCCGGCTTGACCGGGCGTCCCGCCTCAGCGCGCGACCGGCGTGGTCTTCTTCAACTCCTGCTCCACCAACTCGGAAAGCACAGCGGATGCGCCGATCCGGGCGGTGAAAGAGGCAATCTGGTCGCGTGACTCGGCGAAACGCGGGTTCTTGTCGGTGAGATCCGGAGCCTGCTTGTCCACCGCGAGGACGAAGAGGCCTTTGTCGCCGGTGACGACCATGTCGGAAAGCTTGCCCTTCTCGAGGCGCTCGAGGGAGCCGATGACGCTGAAGTCGAGGTCCTGCGGGCGATTGCGGAGCGTGAAAGCCGGCACAGCCTTGGCTTCAAGTTTCAACCCAGTCGCGGCAGCGACCGCCGCCGTGGCCTGCTCGAGGGTTTCTCCCGCTTGGATTTTCGCCTCGTAGGCGGCTTTGGTGACCTTGCCCTGTTCGATGAATTTCTTCCGGCGTTCGCCCTCCGCGTGATCCGCGGTGACCTTCTCCTTAACCTCGGTGAAGAGCGGCTTGCGGCTGGCGCGGGTTTCCTTCCACACGAGGATCAACGAGCCGGTCGGGGTGGTGATGGCGTCTGACGCGGGGCGATCCTTTCCGAGCCGGAAGGCCTCGGCGACGGCCTCGCTGGAACCGCCGAGCTCAGCCGGGGAGCCATCGCGGGCGAAGGCCGGGACCGGCTTGGCCTTGAGTTTGCGCGCGGCGATAAAAGCGGCGACCGCCTCCGGAGTCCGGGCCTTGGCCTCGAACAGCGCCAGGGAAGCGTCACTGGCCGCTTTGGCGGCGAGCTTCTGCGCCCGCTCGAAACGCAGGGCTGACTCCACCTGCGGCTTGACCGCGGCGAAATCGGCCGCGGGATCAGCGGGAGGAGTAACCTGGGGCTTCGTCGCGTCTGCCTTGGCGGGGTCCGCCGGTTTCGGGAAGCGGGACGGGTTCGCGTCGTAGTAGGCGCGAACATCAGCATCGGTCAGAGTGACCTTGGCCAGGAAGTCGAGCGCGGGGAAGTCGAGGATCTCGACGACCGCCTGCGGCGGGATGTCGTAACGGCTGCCGGCTTGCTCGAAGTAGTCGTTGAGGTCCTTCTCTGAGGCGTTGATCGCGGGCTTGAAGGCCGTGTAGTCTGCCGTGGCCGTCGCAAGCGTCCACGAAGTGTCACTGCGGCCGAGCTGGCTGCGGATGTCGGCCGGCAGGACGTAGCCCGGGCCCGACAGGAGGGCCTGAACCTTATCCGCGCGCACGTCGTCGGCGACGACGCGGAGGATGTCGGCCTCGCGGATGCCGCGGGGGTTGGTCTTCAGGTTATCGCGAAATGTCTGGTAAGCCTTGGCGTCGAACTGGCCGTCCTGCCCGGCGAACATCCGCAGGGTCTTGATCTGATCGGTGATCTCCGCGGTGGTCGGCGCGGGGATGTGCCAAGCGTCGGCGAGGTGCAGGGTGGCGGCGCGCTGGAAGGCGTAGTTCTGGATCTGCTCACCGTCGAGCTGACCGAAGGCGCCCACTCGAAGGTTCGCGCTTAGTCCGGCGTCGCCCATCAGGCGCTCCTGGTCGGACTGCAGGCTAAGGTTGTAGCTGAAGAACGGACGGTCGGCGGCGGCCCGGCGGTCGGCACTGCCGAGGCCCGGGGCGGCCCCGATGGTGAAGACGAAGGCGATGATCGTCACCGCCAGCAGCACCGCGAAAACCGTCTTAAAGTGATGTTGGAAGTACTTTTGAATCCAAGTGATCATGGGCGGGAACGGGCGAAGCTAGGTCGGGACCCCCTCGTGGCAAGGGCGAATTCCCGAGTGGCGGGTAGCAAGGCGCCTGCGGGGCCGCGACTGGTTTACTCCCGCGGTGGGCCTGTTCGGCCGTGCGTCAGCCGGTGCGCTCGCCCATCGCGAAGGGCGGGCGCGACTCGTCGAACGGGTGCTGGGCGAAAAGCTCGTCGAGCGACTTGCGGAAAAACTCCTGTTCTCCGAGCCGCGATAGGGCGCGCTCATACTCCATCAGGATGGGGTCGATCCGTTCGAGACTCTGGCCCACCGGGTCGTCGCCCAGGTTGTCATCGAGGTTCTTGAACTCGAGCAGCGTGATACGGTTCAGCGGGCGGGCGGGTTGGTAGCGGTGCTCGGTGGCGGGGGTGTGGGCCGCGGGGCGCAACGTGATTACGAGCCGCATGTCGACAAGGCGGTTGATGCACTCGTTCAGGATTTGCGTCGGCACCTGCAACAGGTCGCTGAGCTCCGAGGCGGTCACCGGGGGCAGGCAGGCCTGGAAACGTCTCCCGATCGTGAGGAGTACAACCAGCGACAGCCGCTCGCGCATCGATTCGGTGAGCTGGCCCCAGGCGGCTTGGCTGTTGCGGAAGTGGACGTTCTGGACGGCGTAGCTGATGATCCCGCCGATCAGCACGTAGAGCCAGAAGATGTACAACCCGAGCATGAGCACGAGCGGCACCGCGAGCTGCCCGTACAGGCTCTGGGTGAGGATCACCCGTCGCACGTAGAAAAAGGCGACGAGGTTGTTCAGCATCAGCAGGGTGGCGACGACCGCCCCGCCGACAATCGCGGCCCGCCAGAACACGTGGGTGTTGGGCACGACGCGGTAAACGAGCGCCAGCATCAGCGCGAGCGTCACCACGGAGATGGCCGGCAGCGACCAGCGTAGGGCCGCCACCAGATTGGCGCCGCCGGGCAGGCGAGACAGCGATTCGGCGAAGACGTTGACCGCTGCGCCGGCGCCGAGCATCGCCACCGAGGCGAAGAACAGCACCGCGCCCAGCGTGAGGATGGTCCAGTAGAACACGATCCGCATGAGGAGGGTGCGCCCCAGCCGGATCCCCCAGATGTCGTTGAACGCGTCCTCGACCGCCTTGAACAGCAGCAGTACGATGAAGATCAGGGTGAGTGCGCCGAAAGCGCCGCCGTAGCCCGAGCGCGCGCTCTGGATGAAACCATAGACGAGGTTCACCAGCTCCGGATTAACCGTGATGGCGGCCTCGCCCGGCCCGGATTGCAGCGATTTCAGCTGCGGTGCCGCCTGTTGCAGGAGGCCGCCGATCTGCGACGCGATGACCCCGGGGTCGGCCTCCTTGCCGAGCACGAAGCCGCCGACCAGCACGCCGATCGCGACCAGCGGGCCCAGGCTGAGCAGCGAACTGAAGCTCAGCGCTGCCGCCCGGCTCGGGGCCTTGGTTTCCAAGAAAACAGTAACCGAAATGGAGAGCACCCGCAGCCACGCGTAGAGCCACCCGCGAGGTGAGTTGTCCTTGAGGTTTGCCGGCAGCCAGATCTCCCGCCGCCAGATTTCCACAAGGCGGTGGCGCGCGGTGGCCTCCTTGGCCGGGACCGGCCCGCGGACTTTCTCCTCGCTCGTCACGTCTCAGGCGCTCCAGACGAGCCACGCGAGCAGCCCCATGCCGCCGATCCCGGCGATCGCCGCGATCACCGCCGGGATCACCGATAATGCGAGCGTGGAGAAGAACAATCCGGCCGAGCCGGCCGCAATCGCCACCAGCTGTGTCGTGGCTCCCTGCGCGTGGGCGATGAAGCCGAGGATGCCGAGGCCGAGCGCCGCCCGGAAACGCACGAGCGGATAAAGCGACGTAAGCCCGAGCCAAAGCAGCAGGCCCAGAACCACATCAGCCACCGCGAGGAAAATCACAGGTCGGGCGAGGGTTTTCGCGGCATCCAGAGCCATCAGCGCGGGTAGGCTGGGGATTGCCTCGGCCGCCGCGGCGATGAGCAGGGTGATCGGGGCCGCGATGCCGCCGATCTTCACGGCGAGTTCCATACCTTTCTGGCGGGCGACCTTGTCCTTGGTTTCCTCCGTCTTCCCCTGCGCGGCATCCAGCATCTCGTTTACATCGATCGGCTTCGCCGCGTCATCGAGCCGGTTGAGCGTCTTCACTTCCTTCGGCCGGAGAGTGAGCTTCTTCTTCTCCGGGAAGACCGCCTTCGACAGCTCCGGCCAGGCGGCGACCAGCTTCCAGTCCCCGGCGGCGGCATCGTGAACCAGTGTTTCCTGGTTCACCTGACCGGCTTCCGCGAGGTCCGCCACCTGCTGGAGCGTGAAGGGGCCGCGGGCCGCGGCGTCGCCCGGGTTGCGGATGTAGAGTTCCGTCGGAGCCATGCGCGGAGGGTGGTTTCGGCCATGGGGCCCCGCAAGGGCGATTTCCGGCGCGCCACTCTGGGGTCGCGCCTCTCCGGTCACATCCGCGTCAGCGTTCGCAGGCCGAGCAGGCCGAGGCCGGTCTCGAGGACCAGCAGCGTGCGGGCGCACAGCAACAAGCGGCGGGCCCGCACGGCCGGATCATCGACGAGCACTTTCTCGGCGTTGTTGAAGGAGCTGTAGTCGCCGGCGAGCTCGAAGAGGTAGAGACCTAGGTAATGCGGACGCAGCCCATCCACCGCCTGGCGTACCGCGTCGGGAAACTTCACCAGTTTCCGCGCCAGCGCGATCTCGGTGGGCTCCACCGGAGCGTCGGCCGCGGCAAGCGCGGCGGCGTCCCCCGGGGACACGCCGGCCTTGCGGAAGATCGAATGGATGCGCGCCACCGCGTAGAGCAGGTAGGGCGCGGTGTTGCCCTCGAGAGACAGCATCTTGTCCCAGGAAAAGACATAATTGCTGCTCCGGTTCTGCGAAAGGTCCGCGTACTGCACCGCCCCGATGCCCACGATCCGCGCGATCTCGAGGCGCTCGGCCTCGGGGATTCCCGGGTTCTTTTCGGTGACAATCGCCAGGGCGCGCTCTTCCGCTTCGTCGAGCAGTGCCTTCAGCTTGATGGTGCCGCCGCTGCGAGTCTTGAGGGCCTTGCCATCCTCGCCGGTGACCGCACCGAAGCTCACGTGGTGCAGGGCGGGCAGCCGGTGTCCTTTGGCGGCGAACCAGCGGCGCACCGTGAGGAAGAGCTGCTCGAAGTGGTCCGATTGACGGAAGTCGGTCACGATCACGATGCCATCGGCCCCGAAGTGCTCCGAACGGTAGAGCGCCGTGGCCAGATCGGTGGACGCGTAGCCGCTCGCGCCGTCCGCTTTACGCACCATGAACGGGTTCGGGCGTTCGGCGTGGCGGCTGAATCGCGGGTGATCGTCATGGAAGACGACGAGCGCGCCCGCGCTGTCCTCGGCGATGCCGGCCTCGGACAGTTCGCGGTAAACCCGTTCGACCTTGTCGTTGTAAAAGCTCTCGCCGAGGTGGTGGTCGAAGCGGATGCCGAGGCGATCGTAGATTTGCTGGAAGGCGGCCAGGCTCACCTCTGAAAACTTGCGCCAAAGGGCGACGTTCTCCGGGTCACCCTGCTGGAGCTTCACCAGCTCGCGCCGCGCCTCGTCCAACTCCGGCGAGCCTTCCGGCGTGGCGTCGTTGCCGAGCCGGTAAAGCCGCTCCAGCTCCTCGATCGCGTCCTCCGCGAGCGCCTTCGGGTCGGCCCAGCGCTTGTAGCCGTAGATGAGCTTGCCGAACTGCGTGCCCCAGTCTCCCAGATGATTGTCACGGATCACCCGTGCGCCGGTGAACTGCAGCAGCCGGCAGATCGCCTCGCCGATCACCGCCGAGCGCAGGTGGCCGACGTGCATCTGTTTCGCCGTGTTGGGGCCGGAGTAATCGACCACCCAGGTCCGGCCCGCGTGTTCCCGCCCGAGCCCGGCCGCTCCGGCGCGCAGTGCGGCCGCGTCCGAATAGGCGCCAAGCCAAGCCTGCAGCGCGGAGGAACGCAGCGTGAAATTGATGAAGCCGGGGCCGGCGATCGCGACGTCGAACGAATCCCGGATGCCGGCGGGCAGCGCCGCGATCAATTGCTCCGCGACCGCGCGCGGATTGAGCTTCCGCGCCTTGGCGTGCCCGAGGACGCCATTGGCCTGAAAGTCGCCGTGACGTGGGTCGGCCGTGCGCACTTCGGGCCGAAAACCGTCGGCGTCCGGCAGGCCTGCCGTGACCGCGGCGGAGCGTAGGACCTCATCTAGGCCGGCGGCGGGATCGAACGGCACGTGCATCCGGCGAGAAAACCGGAACGCGCGCGCGACCCGCAAGCGCGGAGTTGGCGGTTTCCGGAGAACCGGCAAGTGGAGGGTCGGGTTCCTCGCCGTGCGCCGGCGAACGAAACCACGCGGCTGCCGTTCGCTCCGGATGCAGCCTTCGCCTCCGAAGAGGCCTCAGTGCCAGTTGAAGTTGAAACTGATGCTGATGCGTTCCGCGTCGACGCGGTTGGAAGTCACTTCGTGGCGGAGCCAGCTTTCGAAGAGGATCACGTTGCCGGCCTCGGCCGGGTAGGTGACGTGCGCGCGGTTCTCCGCCCGGGCATTCTCGCGCCTCGGGGGCGCCGCCATGAAGCGGTCCAAACGCGGGTCCTCAAATTTCAGTCCCGGGCAGCCCTCCGGCGTGGTGACGTAGTAGGTGCCACTGATGAACGACAACGGGTGCAGGTGCAGCGAGTGCGCGGCGGTCGGCGGCATGATGTTCACCCAGAGGTCGGTGAGTTCCACCTTCCGTCCCCGCAGATCCATATCCAGCTCTCGGGCGAACCCGCGCACATGCCGCTCCAGCTTGCGGCCCAGGTCCGCGAAGGTGCTGGAAAACCGGTGTAGCTCGTTCAGCGACGCGTAGCTGGTGTAACCGCCCGGGTAGTTTTTCGCCGACCACGTCCGCCCCGCCCGGTCGTAATCCCGAAGTTGCCGGCACTCTGCGGCTAACTCATGGTTGAGCCGCGCGAGACCCGCGCGCTGCAATTTCTCGCAGTAAATGTAGGTCGGGAACCAGGCGCGGACAGGCATGGCGCGATTGGAAACTCAAAGCACTCCGCCCATCCGGCGCCGCACCCACGGCACCAGCGCGAGGAAGACGCCCGCCACGATGAACACCGCCAATGCCTGCTGGCCGAAGAACCGGTCAAGATGCCCGGCCTCGCCCTCGCCGAAACTCGCGGCGAGCACGCCGGCGAACTTGTTGCCGAACGCCGCCCCGAGGAACCAGATGCCGAGCATCGCGCCCACCAAGTGCCGCGGCGCCAGCTTCGTGAAGGTGCTCAACCCCACCGGACTCAGGCACATCTCGCCCATCGTCTGCAGCAGGTACAGGCCCAGCAGCCACAGCGGGCTGACCCGTCCTTCCGCCGCCAGACGCGCCGCCGGAATCATCAGGCTGAAGCCAAGCGCGAGGAAGAAGAGACCCAGCGTGAACTTCATCGGGCTCGACGGCTGCCGTGCGCCCAGGCGCGTCCAGATTAGTGCGAACACCGGCGCGAGCACGATCACGAAGATCGGGTTCGCGGCCTGATACCAGGCGGCCGGGACCTCCATACCCCCGACGTGCGTCGCGGTGAAGCGATCCGCGAACAGGCTCAGCGATGAACCGGCTTGCTCGAACAGCGCCCAGAACACGAACGCCCCGATGAAGAAAAAGAAGATCGCTCCGAGCCGCCGCACTTCCTCTTGCCGCGAGAAACCGAACCAAACCATCAGCGCCACCGGTATAAGGATGAACAGGTAGCGGATCCACGTGAAACCCGGGGTATCCGAAAGTTTCACGACACCCCAGAGCGCGAGAGTGCCGACGAGCGTGAGCAGCGGTTTGCGCCAGGCCCCGGGCACGCGCGCGGGCGGGGGGCCGACTTCCTTCAGGCCGCCGCCGAAAACGAGAAACACGATCAGGCCGAACACCATGCCGACACCCGCCGCGGCGAAGCCCCAATGCCACGAGTGCACCGGGTTGAAGCCCCAGCCGGTCAACGCCTCCTTGAACTTGCTGTGCTGCGCGAGGAATCCCGTCGCGAGCGGAGCAATGAACGCCCCGAGGTTGATCCCCATGTAGAAGATCGAGAAACCCGCGTCACGCCGCGGATCACCCGGGCGGTACAGCTGACCGACCATCGCGCTGATGTTCGGTTTCAAAAGCCCGGTCCCGAGCACGATCAGCACCAGCCCGAGGTAGAATGTGAAATCCCCCGGCACCGCCATGGAGAAGTGTCCCGCCGCGATGATGATTCCTCCGATGAGCACCGCCAGCCGCGAGCCGAGGATGTTGTCCGCCATCATGCCGCCGGGGATCGACAACATGTAGACCGACATCGTGTACGTACCGTAGACCAGGGCCGCCTTGTTGTCGGGCAGCCCCATGCCGCCCTTGGCGACCGGCGCCACCATGTAGAAGGTCAACAGCGCTCGCATTCCATAGTACGAGAACCGCTCCCAAAGTTCGGCGAAGAACAGGGTGTAGAGCGGGCGCGGATGACCGAACAACTGTGGGTGGGCGGGCACCACTGCCTCGGTCTCGATCGGAACGGGGCTGACAGGAGCGGGGGAACTCATGGTGCGCGGAGCTTGGGGTACGACTCCGGCGCGGCAAACCGTATCTGTGGTCGCGCCGCGACGGCATCGGGTTTGCCTTTCCCGGCGCTCACGGATCAGGTTCGCCGCCGTTTCCCCGACCGGGGTCCGCGCTTTTTAACCCGCCCGTTCCGTTCTTCCATCCGATGAAACCTCACCTCCTTACCCTGCTGCTGCTCCTGCCGGTCGCGCCATTCGCACAGACGACCAAGCCGGAGGTCTTCGCGCGGATCGACGCGGGTCGCGCGGTGTACGACGACATCGCGCTGAAGATCTGGGATTACGCCGAGGTCGGCTACCGCGAGCAGCGGAGCTCGGCTCTCTTGCAGGAGCGCCTGCGGAAGGAGGGCTTCAACGTCGAGGCCGGCGTCGCCGGCATCCCTACAGCTTTCATCGCCAGTGCCGGGTCGGGTTCGCCCGTGATCGGTGTCCTCGCCGAATTCGACGCGCTTCCCGGCGCTGCGCAGGAAGCGGTGCCGGAAAAGAAGCCGCGGCCTGGTGCGATAGCTGGCCACGCCTGCGGCCATCATCTCTTCGGCGCCGGCTCGGTGCAGGCTGCCGTCGCGATAAAGGAATGGCTCCGGGCCAACGGCCGTTCCGGCACGGTGCGTCTCTACGGCACGCCGGCGGAGGAGGGTGGTTCCGGCAAGGTGTACCTCGTGCGTGGGGGGCTGTTCCGCGACGTCGACGTCGCGCTGCACTGGCATCCGGCCGACCGCAACACGATCATCATGACTCCGTCGCTCGCGAATCGCTCCGGGAAGTTCCGCTTCAAGGGCGTCGCCTCGCATGCCTCCAGCGCGCCTGACCGCGGACGCTCGGCGCTCGATGGTGTCGAGGCGATGAACCACATGGTGAACCTGCTCCGCGAGCACGTGCCCGAAACGACGCGCATCCACTACGTCATCACGCGCGGCGGCGAGGCTCCGAACGTCGTGCCCGCGTTTGCCGAGGTCTATTACTACGTGCGTAATCCGAGCCGCGAGGTTGTGCGCGATGTCTGGGAGCGCGTGGAGAAGGCCGCGACCGGCGCCGCGCTCGGCACCGGCACCACCGTCGAGTGGGAGATCACCGGCGGGGTCTACGATCTGCTCCCCAACGAGGCCCTCGGGCGCGTCATGCACGGCAACCTCGAGGCCGTGGGCGGGGTCGTGTACGATACCGCCGAGCGCGAGTTCGCCGCGAAGATCGGCCGCACGCTCCTCGGCAAGGCCCCGGCGCCGGAAGTGGCTGCACTGGTCCCACCGTTCAATCCCAACCCGCCTCGCGACGGCGCCGGCTCGACCGACGTCGGCGACGTAAGCTGGAACGTGCCGACCGTCGGCGTGCGTACCGCGACTTGGGCGCCCGGCACCCCGGGCCACAGCTGGCAGGCCGTCGCCTGCGGTGGCACCTCGATGGGGCTCAAGGGTATGAACGTCGCCGCCAAGGTACTCGCCGGCACCATGATCGACCTGTTCTCCGACCCCGCCGGCATCAAGGCCGCTCGCGCCGAGCTTGAGAAACGCCGCGGCGCGGACTTCCGCTACGAGGCGGTGATCGGCAATCGCGCTCCGCCGCTCAACTACCGCGACTGAGAGGGTTGCCGTCGTTGATGTCCGCCGCCCCGTTGTTCATCCACCGCCCCGCGGGTGCGGCCGCGCCGCTCGTCTTCGACTCGCCCCATAGCGGAATCGAGTATCCGCCCGACTTTTCCCCCGCCGCCTCGCGGGACCAGATCGCCACGACGTGGGACGCGCACGTGGATACGCTTTTCCGCGGGGTGACGGAGGCGGGCGCTGTCCTGATCGCGGCGACCTTCCCGCGCGCCTACCTCGACACCAACCGCGCGGCCGACGACATCGACCCCGAGTTGCTCGCCGAGCCTTGGCCGGAGCCGGTCGTGTTGAGTGATCACGCTCGCCGGGGCATGGGTCTCATCCGGC
This sequence comes from Verrucomicrobiota bacterium, assembly GCA_030832235.1. Classification (GTDB taxonomy): domain Bacteria; phylum Verrucomicrobiota; class Verrucomicrobiia; order Opitutales; family Opitutaceae; genus ER46. The sequence continues at coordinate 15,080 of JAURJO010000245.1, read as the reverse complement.
GCTACGCCCTGCCCGGCGTGCCGATGTACCACCGCCGTCTCACCGTGGCCGAGGTGCGCCGTCGGATCGACGAGTTCCACCTTCCCTACCGCGAGGCGCTGCGTCGCGAGATCGACGCCGCGGCTGCGCGCCACGGTCACGTCTGGCATTTCAACTGCCATTCGATGAAGTCGCGCGGCAACGCTATGAACACCGACTCCGGTCGCGCTCGGCCGGATCTCGTGATCGGAGATCGCGACGGCACCTCGTCCGATCCCGCCGTCACCCGATGGGTGGCCGCGCATTTTTCAGGCCTTGGTTACCGTGTGCAGGTGAACGATCCTTATCGCGGCGCGGATATCGTGCGCACGCATGGTGATCCGACCCGGGGTCGCTGCAGTGTGCAGATCGAGATCAACCGCGCGCTCTACATGGACGAGGCGACCTGCGAGCCGGGGCCGGGCTTCGGACGCCTGCAGGAACATCTCACCGGCTTCGCGCGCGCCGCAGCCGCCCGGCTTGGCTCCCGCGCCGTCTGATTTCCCCATGGATCACCCCGCTGAAACCGTCCCCGCTCCGACTTTGTTCCAGCGCCAGCTCGCGAGGGTGGAGCGGTGGGGAAACCTTCTGCCGCACCCGGCGACGCTTTTCCTGCTGCTGGGCGCGCTGATGGTGCTCCTTTCGTGGGTGCTCAGCTCAGCCGGAGTGAGCGTGGAGCATCCCGTCACCCACAAGGCGGTTGGGGCGGTAAACCTGCTTTCGGTCGACGGCCTGCGCCGTCTGATCACCGGGCTGCTGCCCAACTTCATCAACTTCGCGCCGCTGGGCCCCGTACTCGTTTGCCTGCTCGGGCTCGCGGCCGCGGAGCACTCCGGCCTGCTGGGCGCTTGCGTGCGACTCGTGGTCAATCGCACGCCGCGGCGCTGGCTCACCTGGGTCGTGGTCGGCTGTGGCGCGATGTCCCACACCGCGGGTGACATCGGCTACGTGCTGCTTCTGCCGCTCAGCATGGCGCTGTTCCACGCGCTGGGGCGTCATCCGCTCGCGGGGCTCGCCGCCGCGTTCTCCGGCGTTTCGGGTGGATTCGCCGCCAACCTGCTCATCTCGACCAGCGATGTGGTGCTCGCCGGCCTCACGCAGGAGGCCGCGCGCATCGTCGATCCGAAGTACACGGTCAACGCGATGGCCAACTACTACTTCCTCGGAGCCTCCGTGTTTCTGGTGACGGCGCTGGGGGCGTTTGTGACCGAGCGCTTGGTGGAGCCCCGGCTCGGTCGCTACGAGGGCGAGGCGCCGGCGCAGGATCTTCAGCCTCTTTCCGCCGCCGAACGGCGCGGTCTGGCTTGGGCGTTGGGCGTCTTTCTCGCCTTGGGCGCGCTCGTGGTGGCCGGCTTGATCCCGGAGGGCGGCGTGCTGCAGGACCCCGCGAAGCCCGGCTTCATCAACTCCTACTTCATCAAGGGTCTGGTGTTTTTCATCTTCGTGCTAGGGCTGGCCCCCGCGGTCGCCTACGGGCTCGCGACGGGCTCGATCCGGCGCGACGTCGATGTTTACCGCGCGATGCAGCGCACGATGGAACTGGCCGCGCCGTACATTGTGGTCGTTTTCTTCATCGCCCAGTTCGTGAACCTTTTCGCGTGGTCCAACGTCGGCGTCATCCTCGCCGTCCAGGGCGCCGCGGTCCTCAAGTCGCTGCAGCTTGGTCCAATCACGTTGATCGTAGGGTTGATCCTGCTGACGGCGGCGACGGACATCTTCCTGGGCTCGGCCTCGGCCAAGTGGGCCATCCTCGCGCCGGTTTTCGTACCGATGTTCATGCTGCTCGGCTATTCGCCTGAGATGACGCAGGCCGCCTACCGCGTCGGGGACAGCCTGATGAACGTGGTCACGCCGCTCGCCTCGAACTTCCCGCTCGTCCTGATGTTCGCCCAACGGTACGCGCCGCAATCGGGAATCGGCACCATGGTCGCCTTGATGCTGCCGTATTCGCTCACCTTCACGGTCGGCTGGACGCTGATGCTCGTGCTTTGGCTGCAGGCGGGGTGGCCGATTGGTCCCGGCGTGACGATGCTGCTGCGTCAGTAGCCGGTGCCGTCGTCCGAAAGTAAAAAACCCCCGCGAGATGCGGGGGTTGGGAGAGAAGACCGGTGGCGCGATGCGCCGCGAGGTCACTTCTTCGCCGGCGGCGGCTGCGGGGCCGCGGCGGCCTTGATGTCGAGCAGCTCGACGTCGAAGACCAGCGTCGAACCGGGCGGGATGCCGGGGCGGCCGTCGTCGCCGTAGGCCAGGTGAGGCGGGACGTACAATTTGATCTTACCGCCCTTGTTCATTTTCTGGATGCCCTCGGTCCAGCCGGCGATGACTTGATCCAGCGGGAACTCGGCGGGCTCGCCGCGCTTCACGGAGCTGTCGAACTCGGTGCCGTCGATCAGCTTTCCGGTGTAGTGCACGCGGACGGTCTCGGTGGCCTTGGGGGAAGGGCCGGTGCCGGGGACGACGATCTCGTAGCGGAGGCCGCTAGGCAGCTCGACCACCTTCTTGTTCTCCTTGAGTTTATTGAAGAAGTCGGTGTTCACCGCGAGGTTCTTGGTCTTCAGCTTGGCCACGTAGGCGGCCTGCTTTTTCTGCATGAAGTCGTCCATGAGGCGCCCGATCTTCTCCAGCTCGAAGGGCGACTCCTTGCCCTCGGCGGCGTTGCGGAAGCCCTTCATGAGGGTGTCGAGCTCCGCGGCGCTGAACTCCAACTCGGTGAGCCCGACGCGCTTGCCGATGAACCAGCCGAACTCCTCGATCAGCTGCGCGTCCGTGAACGCGGGCTTGGCCGGGGCCGCGGCCGGGGCGGGGGCCGCGGCGGGCGCGGCAGGGGTCTGCGCGCCGGCGGCGGCCGCGAGGCCGGAGAGGGACAGGCAGAGCGTGACGATGGATTTCAGTTTCATGGGAAGGGGGACGGACTGCGGCGGTGCGCCGTGGTTCCGCGGAAAGGAGGGAGGCGTGCCGGCGATTGCAGACCAAGGCAATCCCGATCTCCCCGCTTGTGCGGCCGAACGCTTCGCGCATCGTGGATAAAACCTCATGATTCCGGACCAGTTCTGGACCAGCCCGGACGGCCAGATCCTCGCCGTCAAAAACAAGGACGAGCGTCACGTCGCGATGACGTTGGCCTTCTGGCCGCGGAATCCCGCCGAGCACGAATTCCTCCAGGCCCATCTGGACGACCTGCGCTTCTCGGAGCGCAGCTCGCTCGCCCGCATCGGCATCGAGATGCGGATTCGGAGCGGACTGCGACTCGAGGGCGGCCGGGTTGAAATGGAGGTCGATGCCTTCCTGTTCGACGCCAGCTTCCCGAACGCGCCTTACTGGAAGAAACTGATGCGCGTCGGCGCCCCGGTGGGCCGGCTTTATTATGCCCCCGCGGCGGCGAAGCTATCGACGGCGGAGATCTGGGAGGCGTTGCGGGAGAACCGGATCAAGCTCCCCAACACCATCAGCATCGATTCGCGGGGGAGTGTCTTCCTCACGCCTCACCATCTGAGCTACACCCTGAGTCCGAAGCTCCAGCGGGCCGAGTTCGAGCGCGTGGTCGCGGGCCACGCGGGTCGCGCTTTCCTCGACCGGGTTCAGGTGCGCCACGACGCCTCGCCGCTCACGATCCCGCCGCACTCCGGCGTGCTCACCAGTTGCTCCATGTACCTGCGCGAGCACTACGTCGTGCTCAACCAGGGTGCGGGCAACTTCGGCATCCACACCAGCGCCGTGCTGCTCGATCCGGTGAAAACGTTCGGCACGAACGTCATGCTCGAGATCTACAACCCCGGCGACCAGCCGGTCGTGAACCCGGTGGTGTCGGTCGATGTTTTCCGCGCCCCCGAGCTGGTCGATCCCGAGTTCAAGACGCTCGCCAAGCGCCGCACGCGCCTCCTCGCCACGGCCAGCGGGGTTTTCAAATGCCTCGATCGCAACCCGCCGCGCGAGGAGAGCGAAGCCCGCCCGCGCACCAAGGTCGTGGTTCGCGGCCAGAGCGGTTCGATGGACAACCGCGCGCTGCTCGTCCGCGCCAACGATGACTTGCGCAAGGTGCTCGCCGGCGACGCCTGCCCGGTCGGCCACCGCACCATGATCCAGGCGCTCGACGACGCGCCGGAAAATGCCGACACCCTGGTGCTCGACAGTTTCCCGAACCTCATGGAGCAGATCGAGCTGCTCTCCCGGCTCGGTGATCTGCGGTTGCGCCGGATCATTTTCCGGAAGGCCTCGCGCACCCACGGCTATTTCTTCTCCAGTCACGCCCACGGCCGGCTCGACACCCTCAGCTCCATTGGAATCCAGGTTTACTGGTACGACGAACTCACCAAGGACCTCTACCTCCACACCTACAAGCGCGACCACGGCTTCTTCGTGCGCGAGGAGGTCGCCAAACGTTTCGCGGAGTCGACGGTCCTCGCGTTCTACGGGTCCGCCGTCGGGCTCGACCAAAACGACTCCGACCGGATCGCCACCCTGGTCGACAAACTCACCAGCTTCATCGGCCCCAACCTTGGTGTGCTTACCGGCGGCGGCGGCGGGGTGATGCGTCTCGCGACCGAGCAGGCCCGCACCAAGGGCGCCCTCACTGGCGCATGTTTCCTCGAACTCGAGGCGCAGCCGCCCGAGCTCGGGGTGGATTTCTTCAACACCTTTCAGGAGTCGTCGCGGCACTTCCGCCAAAAGTGGTTCGAGGCGGCGGATTTCTGCGTTTTCAACGTCGGTGGAGTCGGCACCCTCGAGGAGGTCGGAATCGAGCTCTGCAACCTGAAGCTCGGGATCCGGCCGCGCATCCCGTACGTGTTTTTCAACGCCGCGTTCTGGGGTGACCTGCGGCGCCAGTTGAACACCATGATCCACGAGCGCCGCGCGCCGGCGTGGATGGCGGACTACATGTTGTTCACGGACGATCCCGACGAGGTTGTCGCCTTCTACCGCAAGAAGCTGCAGGTGCTTTGAGTCGGCTTCGCGCTTGGTGGCGCGCGGGGATTTTGGCGTTGCCTGACCCCCGCGCTGACCACACTTGCGCGGCGTGTCTTCTCCGTCTTCGCACGCGCTTCCCGCTTCCGTCCTCGTCGTCGGCTCCGGCGGCCGCGAGCACACGCTGGTCCGGGCCCTGCTGGCTTCGCCGGCGCGTCCTCGCGTGATCTGCGCGCCCGGTAACTCGGGCATCGCCGGTGAGGTGACGTGTCACGCCGTGGCGGCGGACGACGTGGCGGGCCTCGTGGATCTCGCGCGCCGCGAACGCGTGGAGTTCGTGGTGGTGGGCCCGGAAGTGCCGCTGGCGCTCGGGCTGGCGGACCGCCTCATCGCCGCGGGAATCCCGGTGTACGGGCCGACGGCGGACGGCGCGCGGTTGGAGGCCTCGAAGATTTTCACCAAGCGGATCCTGCTTAAGCACCGGATCCCGACCGCGCCCGCCGCGTTTTTCAGCGAGGTCGGTCCGGCGCTGGACTACCTGCGCTCGCGGCCTGCGCCGATCGTGGTCAAGGCCGATGGTCTCGCCGCGGGCAAGGGCGTGGTGGTCGCTCAAACCACGGCTGAGGCGGAGGACGCCGTGCGCGAGATGCTCGCCGGCGGGAAGTTCGGTGCCGCCGGCAGCCAGATCCTCATCGAGGACTGCCTGCAGGGTGAGGAGACCTCCATCCTGGTGGTCGTTTCAGGGCGCGATTATGTGATTCTGCCCACGTCGCAGGACCACAAGCGTGTCGGGGACGGGGACACCGGCCCGAATACCGGTGGGATGGGCACGTATTCGCCGGCCGAGGTGGTGACGCCCGCGTTGCTGACGCGGATCGAGAACGAGATCGTGCGGCCGTCGGTGAACGCGATCGCCGACGAGGGCATGGCCTACCGCGGGACGCTCTTCATCGGCATCATGCTCACGGCGACAGGTCCGAGCGTGATCGAGTACAACGCGCGTTTCGGCGATCCTGAGACCCAGGTGGTGGTGCCGCGGATCGCGGGTGACGTCCTCGACCTGTTGTGGCGGGCGACCAACGGCCGTCTTGCCGGCTATCGTTTGGAGACGCGGCCCGAACACGCGCTCTGTGTGGTGGTCGCGGCCAAGGGGTACCCCGGCAGTTTTCCCAAGGGAGACGTGATCTCGCTGCCGGTTCCTTTACCTTCCGGCGTGACCATCTACCACGCCGGCACCGCGCGGAACGCCGCCGGCGAACTGGTCACCAACGGCGGACGCGTACTCGGCGTCACCGCGCTCGCCAGCACGCTGCGCGGCGCCGCGGATCTGGCTTACGGGGTTTGCCAACGGATCGGTTGCGCGAGCCGGTATTTCCGTCGCGACATCGGGGCCCGGCAACTGAACCGGCGATGACTCGGGCCGGATTCATTCTGGCGGCCGCGCTGGGCTGGGCGTTGCTGGTGGCCGCTGCGCGGGCGACTCCGCTGACCAGGGATCTGGGCGACGGGCTCACGTATGTGCGCATCCGGGAGTTGCCGGCGGATCTGCCCGGCGGGGCGGCGGTTCCGGGGCAGGCGTTGATCCTTGATCTGCGCTACCTCGTGGCGGGACGTGACGCCGCGGCGGCGTTGCTGGCCTGGGCGGAGTTTGGCGCCAGTGTCCGCAGTCCGCTGTTCCTGTTGGCGAACCGCGAGACCGGGGCGGAGCTTAACGCAGCTCTGCGTCGGGTTTCGCGCGGCAAGGGTTGCGTTGTGATCGGCGTACCTGGCCCCGGCTTCGAACCCCACTTGACGGCGAAATCCGAGCCCGCCGCGGAGCGCGAGGCCTACGCGGCCCTCGAGCGCGGCGAACCGGTGATGTCTCTTTTGACGGAAAATCCCGGCAAGGTGCGGCTCGACGAGGCGAGCCTGAACCACCCGCCGGCTGAGGAGGAGGACGCGCCCGCCGCCGAGGTCGTCAAGCCGGCCCCGCCCATCGACGCTGCTCTCCAGCGCGCCTTCCATCTGCATCGTTCCCTGCGCGCGTTGCGGCGGCTGTGATTTGGTTTGATGGGCCGGATCGCCAAGCGGCCGTGGTGCATGCGGGATCCCCGGCGGGGCGCCTGTCACCTTTTGAAGTGGGCGAAAAAAACCGCCGCACCTAAAAGGTGCGGCGGTTGAAGTGAAGTCGATCGCGGCCCGCGCTCAGAACCGCAGCGTGGCGCCGAACTGCACGCGCCAGCGGCTGGCGCCGTTGTCGATCACGACTCCGGCGGGGGCGGCGGCCCAGGTCGGGACGAGCTGGCCGGCGGCGTTGTACGTCGCGTTGCCCATGATGCGGCGGTAGTACACGGCGTTGTTCGTGTTAGTGAGGAGCTTCACGTCGCCGAAGTACTGGCGGCTGAACCAGTATCCGAAGTTGATGAAGTCCATGAACACCTCGAGCTCGACCGGACTGTAGACGGGGATGCGCTGGGTGATGCGGAGGTCGAGCTGGTTGATCCACGGCTGGATGAACGCGTTGCGGGGGGCGAAGCCGCCGGCGTACTTGTTCAGGCCGCTGGTCGCGAGGAAGTCAAAATAGGCGGCCTGCTGGGCGGCGTTCATGCCGGCGAGGCTGATCTTCGGATCGCTGGCGCCGGTGGGAACATACACGAGGTCGTTGGTGGTGACGCCGTCGCCGTTCACGTCGTTGTTGTACGTGTACGAATACGGGTTGCCGGAGCGACCCTCGTAGTAGAGCGAGACCTTAGTCTTCCAGCCTTTGCTGAACTCGAACTGGCGCGCGAGCGTGGTCTGCAGGCGGTGGCGCATCTCGAAGTCGGAGCGGGAGACCTCGATCGAGTTCTGGTTGAAGACCGCGTTGCGGGTCCAGCCGTCGAGCGCGACGGTTTGGCCGAAGGACTGGGCCTCCTTCGCGCGGCCGGTCGTGTAGCTGACGTTGTACGACCAGTTGTTCTTCATCGGGCGGTCAACCGTCAGGCTGTAGTAGGAGGTCGAGCCCTCGCCGATGTTACGGACGCGGATGACTTCGTTGAACAACGTGCTGGCGGCGCCGGCGCTGTTGGACGCGCCGTTGAAGCGCTGGCGTCCGTCGAGGCCGACGGCGGGACCGCTGGTGGCGGTGACGACCAGCGGCTTGATGTTCAGGTTATCGGTGAAGAACGCCTTGTCGTTCTGCGTGAAGACTGCCTCGGCGGTGAGGTTGAGGCCCAGGGCGGGAATCTTGCGGTCGACCGCGAGGCTGCCGCGCCAGACAGAGGGCAGCTTCAGGCCGTTCTGCAGCAGCGCGATGCCGCGGCGGGCGGTCGGGTCGCCGTCCGTGGGGGCGACGCCGATCGGGTTGGCGGGATCGAAGGTGTTGCGCAGGTAGCTGGTGAGGCTGGGCGGCGTGGCGTTGGCGCCGGTGAGGACGGGGCTCTGGGTGATCGAGAAGCGACCCACACCGGTGTTGCCGTAGGCGTTGGAGATGAAGACCCACGGGGCGCGGCCGACGAAGTGGCCGATGCCGCCGCGGAGCTGCATGGTGCGGTCGGAGTCTACCGACCAGTTGAACGCGAGGCGCGGGGAGACGGTCTGCACGCCGTCGATATTGCCGTCGTTGCGGACGCCGAGCGCGGTGACAAGGGCCTGGTTCAGCGGCGGGCGGCTCGGCGACTCGACGAGGTCGGTGCGGGCGCCGCCGGTGAGGGTGAGGCGCGGGGTGACCTCCCACTTGGACTGCAGGAAGAAGCCGTTGTTGGAGAACGACGACAGGTCGGCGGCCGGCGTGCCCTGCACGTAGAACGCGCGGCTGAAGGCGGCGGGCCGGTCGGCAACGAAGTCCGCCACGGAGGCGTAGTCGAAGATGCCGTAGGAGGAGGCGCGGAAGAGGTTGTAGAAATCGCTCTCCTCGCGGTCGAAGCCGCCGGAGAAGGTGAAGTTCTTCCAGAAGTAGTCGGCGTTGCCGGAGTAGCTCTGGGTGTTCACGCGGATGATGTTGCCGTGGCGGAACTGTTCCATGCCCCAGGCGAGGTAGCCGTTGGTCACGTTGGCACCGGCGCTGTTCACGCCGCTGACGCCCGCAATGCGAACCTCGGGCAGCACGACCGGGTTGGTGGTGAGCTGCTCATAGGAGGTCTTGGCGTACTTGAACTCCGTCTTGAAGTCGGGCGTCCACTGGCTGTTCAGCGTGCCGGCGTAGACCTTCTCGGTGCGGATCTGCGCGTAGAAGTTGGAACTGAGCGCGGTGCCGGCGCTGGTGGCCGGGATCGCGGACGAGAGGATGGCGTTGCCGAACGAGCCGAAGCTGCTGTAGCGGCCGAACTGCGGGAGGGTGCCGATCGTCTCGTTGTAACGCACCGACAGGCGGTGGTCCTTGGTCACGTTCCAGTCGATCTTGTAGAGCTTCTTTTCCTCCTCGGTGACGATCACGCCCGCCCCGCCGAAGGTGCCGGCGTCGAAGCTTTTCCCGGAGGCCGTCTTGATGGCGTTGATCGCGTTATTGATCGTCGTGAGCACGGACTCGGTCGGCGTGAGGCCGGGCGTCGGTGCCGTCTGCTCCCGGTGGAACTTCTCGTAGTTGGCGAAGAAGAAGATGCGGTTCTTGAGGATCGGGCCGCCGAGGGTGGCGCCCCAGGTGCGGCGCTCGTCGAAGGGACGCGTGCCCGCGGTGGCGCCGACGAGGTCGCGGCCGGCGTACTTCTGGTCGGTGTAAAAGCCGTAAAGGCTGCCCTTGAACTGGTTCGTGCCGCTGCGCGTGACCGCGTTGACGGCCGCGCCGGTGAAGCCGCTCTGGCGGACGTCGAAGGGCGAGACCGAGATGGAGAACTGCTCCACGGTCTCGATCGAGAGGGGATTGAAGAACGACTGCAGTCCGGACGCGTTGAGGCCGAACTGGTCGTTGATGCGCGCGCCGTCGAGCATGACGGAGTTGAAACGGTTGTTGGTGCCGACGGCGGCGAGCATGCCCTCCTGACGGTCGCCGAAGACGTTGCGCAGGGTGACGAGTGAGTTGGTGCGCGCGAGGTCGGCGAAGGAGCGTTGGGCGGTCGGCTGCAGCAGCAGGCGGTTGCGGTCGAGCAGCGAAGCGGCGCCGGTCGCGCCGGCGTCAAGGGCCAGCGCTTCATCCCGCACAGTGAATTTTTCCATGACCACCACCGCGCTCTTTTCGAGGGCGAAGGAGACGTCCACGTCCTGGCCGAGGGCCGTCGTCACGTCGGCGCGCTCGACGCCTTTGTGGCCGGTGGCCGAGGCCGAGATCGTGTAGGGTCCGCCCACGATTAGACCGCGGAAGTTGAAGCGACCCGACTCCGAGGTGGTGGCGGAGTACGAAGTGCCCGTGGGGGCATGGATCGCGGTGACGGTCGCGTTGGCGATCGGGTTGCCGCTGGTGTCGCGTACCAGTCCGGTCAGACCGGAGGAAACGACGCCTTGCGCGGCGGCGAACGGCGCGAGGGCCAGGGCGAACAGCCAGGTGCAGGCCCTGAGCAGGGCGGCGCCAGCGGAACGTTTGTTTTGGGAGGTCAGGTGCATGGTGTGATGAAACTCACGGTGAGCGAACACGGGGCCCGCTGGGGGTCTAGCCCGGATTTGGGACTTCGGGCTGGGGCCGGCCCCCGGAGGACACCGGAAACTGCGGACTCATTTCCGCCGGTAGTCGCCCCGACTGAAGTACTTCTCCAGCCAGACGTAGGCGCAGATGAAGAAATAACGGCTGCCCATCTCCTTGATTTTCAGCTTCGCCACGCCGTGCCGGCGGTTGCGCCAGGAGATCGGGGTGATCGCGTAGGAGTAGCCGCGGACGATCGCCTTGAGAGGAATTTCGACCGTGAGATTGAAGTGGGGCGCGAGGAACGGACGGCAGCCGTCGATCACCGTGCGGCGGTAGGCCTTGAAGGCGTTGGTGGTGTCGTTGAGCGGGATGTTGAAACCGATCCGCACGAGCAGGTTCGCGAGGCGGTTCACCAGGAGCTTAATCCTCGGGTAGTCATGGACGCTGCCGCCGGCGACAAAACGACTGCCGAACGCGCAGTCGTAACCCTGGTTGAGCAGTCGCCAGTAGGTTACGGCGTCCTCGGGTGCGTCGGACGCGTCCGCCATCATGACCACCACGGCGTCACCACGACTGTGGTCGAGCCCCCACACGACGGCGCGGCCGAAACCATGGGCGCCGCTTGCGTTGCGCGTCGGGGAGAGTGCGGGGTGGCGGGCCTTGAGTTCCTGCAGTACCTCCCACGTGCGGTCGCGGCTGCCGTCGTCGACCACCACGATCTCGTGGGGTACGCCTTCGCGCTCCAGATGTGCGGTCAGGCCGGTAATGGTGGGAGGCAGGGACTCCTCCTCGTCGCGCGCGGGGATGACGACGGAGAGGAGGTTGAGCGGGTTGCCGTCCATCTTTTCGGCTCAGAGCGGGGCCGAGGTCTCCAGCCAGCGCGGATGAAGGCGGGCGTGGTCGGCGATTTCGGTCAGGATGGAATCGACCGAAGTCGCCGGTTTCCAGTTCCAGAGGCGGGAAGCCTTGGTGTGGTCGAGCACGATCCAAGGGATGTCGAACGGACGCGGTGTCGCGTCCACGCCGACTTCATGGGCTCCAAGCCGCGCGGCGCACCAATCGCTGAGTTGGTGCAGCGACATCGCCGAGGCGGCGCCGCCTGAAAAGTTCGCCAGCCGGTCGGCGGCCGCGAGCTTGGGCGCCGCGAACTGGCGTGTGAGCACAGGGACGAGATCGCGCGGGTGCAGGCAGTCGCGCACCTGGTGGCCGTGCCCGCCGAAGCCGATGTAGCGCAGCGTGCGGCGCTGGAGCCACGAGTTTATCCAGTAGGCGAAGATGCCCTGATCGGCGCGGCCGAATTGACCCGCGCCGGCCAGCACCCCGCAGCGGTTGACGAACACCGGCAGGCCGAACGTTTCACCGTATTCCAGCGCGAGCACCTCACTCGCGAGTTTCGTGGCCCCGTAGAGGGAAACCGGCGCACCGGTTGGAAACTCCTCTGTGATGCCCTCGGGGGCGAGGCCCCGCGCCGCCGCGCCGGCGGCAGGGTGGAAGGCGTGGTGGCGCACTTCCATCGGAAGCTCAGCGAGGGTTGGTATGGAGTAGACGCGGCTGGTGCTGAGCAGAATGAAGCCGGCGCGATGCTGTTTGCAGTACTCCAGCAGGTTCACCGTGCCGCCGAGGTTGTGCTCCACGAGCTGGCGTGAACTGGTGCGGCCGTCCACGCCTGCGAGCACGCTGGGGTTGGCGGCGGCGTCGATCACCCATTCCGCGGGCGGAAGCGCCTCGAGGTCGCTCGCCGCGCGTAGGTCGGCATGAAACAGCCTCACTCCCAGCCGCTTCAATTCCTCGCGGTTCGTCTCGCTCCCGGGCCGGATGAAATTATCGAACCCGGCAATTTGATGTCCCTCCGCGGCGAGCGCTCGCGCGAGCGTACCGCCCACGAAGCCACAAACGCCGGAGATCAGAATTCGCATCGCGGCAAAGTGAGCCGAATTACCGCGGCGCGGGAAGAGCGTTTTTGCCCCCTCCCATGGGGTCAGGGCGTTCAATGTTTTCGCAGCCGTGTAAAGTTCTCGAAAATCAGGCGTTTTGCCTGGGCAAGAGGGCTTTCCTCAACGGTTTCCAGCTTCACGAGCAGTGTTCGAATCGGAAAGTGCCCGGGCAAATTAAACAACGAACGCCCTGACCCCATCGCCGACGAGATGGGTCTTAACGTTGAACGCCCTGACCCCTTAGGGGCGGGGCTGGGGGACGGGTTTGAAGGCGATCAGGCGCCAGGAGCCATGGTCGCGTTCGATCCGGCCGATGAACGCGCGGTCCGGCTGGGCCGCGAGCGCGACCAGCGCGGGATCGACGGCGATCTCGTGGCTGCCTTCCCGCACGACGCCCGGCAAGGCGTTGAGCCGCAGTTTGACCGTACCGGCCCGCGTCCCCGGTCCTACGGTGACACCGCGCACGGCGAAGCCGCGCAGGTCCTCGGCCGGTGGTGCGCATTCGCAGTTCTTTTCGTCCTGCAGCAACACTCCTTCCGGGATCTTCACGCGCAGCGTGCGCAGGGCCGGCGCGGTTTCGGCGGTGAAAACCACCAGCATTTCCGCGGCAGTCTTGCCGCCCGCATAGTCACGCGCAACCACGGTTCGCGGAAATCCCCGGGCGCGCGCGTTTCCTGCGGCTGAGATCACGACGGCATCGCCCGCCGCGAAGTCCGGATTCACACGGCGGAGCCGGATCGCACCGTCGGCATCAACCCATGTCGCCAGTAACGAGCCGTTGCGCAGCAACGCCGTCGCCACGCGTCCGGACGGCTTGATTTCATCCAGTCGCAGCGGCGCCACGAAACTTCCGCCGGCATCGGTCGAAAAACTCGCCAGCACCCGCGGGTCGCTATCCGCCGCGGTGAACCAAACCACTCCCGTCTGGCCGCCGATATTCGCCAGCTGCGGTCCGTTCACCGGGCAGGCTCTGATCTTCCAGCCGTCGGTTCCCAGCGGTCGCGGAGTCTCCCATTTCATGCCGTCGAAGCGCGCGACGCGGATGTCGCGGACCTCTTCAGCGGTGCGCCCACGATAAGCGACCAAGGCCGAGCCATCGGGAAACGCGGTCAACGTGGTCTGGCAGCAATCGCAGACGGACGGATCGACGAGCATGTCCGGTGCGGAATCCCCGAGGATTCGCGCGTAGAGGCGTTGAGCGTCGCCCGGCCGGTGTTTGCCCCGGCCATCCAGCCATGCCGCGAGCACCCGTCCGTCCGGCAGGGTGGCGAGCGAAACAAACTCCACCGATTCGCTCTCCCGCGTCAGCCGCTCCGGGGAACTCCAGGTGCGGCCTCCGTCGGTTGTGCGGCTGATCCTTGCGTGGTAACCATGCCCGTGTCCGCCGTGCGCGCCGGCGGCGGCGGAAGCCGGATTGTTCACAAACCAAATCGCGGTGGCGCGACCGTCTTCACCGGCAGTGAGCGCGGGAAAGTCGGCCCAGTTCACAAACCAGTCAGCGCCTTGCGCGATCGTCCGCGCCTCGCTCCAGCCTTGCTCCGACGGCCCGCGCGTGGCGAACCGCAGGGCGTGACCTCCGGTGACCGGCTCGATCCATGTCAGCCAGATCCTTCCGTCCGGTCCAACCGCGAGCGATCCTCCGCTCGCGCCCGGCCCGGCCGGGTTTGGGATGGGTTCGGCGGTGATTCCCGCGCGTGCCGTGATCGATAAGAGCCCAAAAAGAAGAAACGTGACGTACAATCTCATCGGCGGCGTTGGAGCAGGGTGACCACGAGCAGCAGGACGAAGGAAATCACCAGCAGGGTCGCCGCGAACGCATGGGCCTGCGGGTAATTGAGCGCCTGCACCTCGTCATAAAGCGCGATGCTCGCGACGCGGGTCACACCGGGCACGGAGCCGCCGATCATCAGCACGACGCCGAATTCCCCGAGCGTGTGCGCGAATCCCAGCGTGAGGCCGGCCGCGATCCCGCGCCACGCCAGTGGCACATGGAGCCTCAGAAAAACGCGCCACGGCGAGGCGCCGAGCGCACGGCCCGCCTCGAGCAACTCCGGGGACACGCCGCGCAACGCCGCCTGGAACGGCTGCACCGCGAACGGCAGCGAGTAGATGACGGAGGCGATCACGAGGCCGGTGAAGGAAAATGAAAGCGGCGCCCCGGTGAGTTCACGCCACCAGCTGCCGGGCGGATGTTGCGGCGAGAACGCCACCAGGAGGTAAAACCCGATCACCGTCGGAGGCAGCACCACCGGCAGCGCGACGAGGGTCTCGATCGCGGGCGCCAGCCGCCAGCGCGTGCGGTTCAACCATTGCGCCAGCGGCAGACCGATCACAGCCAGCACGAGCGTGGTCGTTGTCGCCAGGCGCAGCGTCAGCCCAAGCGCCTCCCACAAGGCGGGGGGGAGCAGGACGGAGGTGGCAACGGGCTCGGACACGCCCCGCAGGCTCGATGCGTCCGCGCCGACGCTCAACGCTCAACTCGCGCCGCGCGGCGTTCCCAGGCGAACAGGAATTGCTGGGCGAGTCCCGCCGCGGCGCCGAAGTGCGCGCGGCCGAAACGCGCGACCTGCTCCGGTTTCCAGCCTTCCAGTCCGTAGCGCCCCGCCAGCGCGCGCAGGATCCAGACATCCACGGGAAACGCCTCGAGCCGCCCCGCGCCGAAGAGCAGCGCGCAGTCGGCGATCTTTTCCCCCACGCCGGGTAGCCCGCGCAGG
>JAURJO010000244.1 GCA_030832235.1 Verrucomicrobiota bacterium | reverse complement strand
CGCGGAACCAGCGGCCCGGCACATCGAAGACGAAACCCGTCTGCTTGGTGACACCGTCCTCCGGCTTCAGGTTGCGGTTGCCCGCGGTGCGCACCAGACGCTGGTACGTGCTGGCGTCGACCGGATCGCCGGTGAGCGCCTGGGGACGACGGAGGTCGGGCAGACTGCTCACGAGACTCTCGCGCACACCGCCGTAGAGCTGCGGCAACGTGGGCGACCGGAACGTCTCGCTGTAGGAACCGCGGAGCAGGAGGCTGCGCGTGGGGCGGAACGCGAGCCGCGCGCCGGGCTTGATGCCGCTGTCGTAGCCGTCGCTGAACTTCTCGTAGCGGGCGGCGCCACCGAGCTCGACGCTGTAGAGGAATTTGTAGCGACCCTGTTTCACCAAAGGCAGCCGCAGCTCGAGGGACGCGGCGTCAACGGTACGGCCGGCGTTGGTGGGATCGGCGAGGCGCACCTGGCCGATGATGTCATTGAGGTACGTCGACTGCGGGTCGTTGGTGGAATTGAAGTGTTCGACGCGGTGCTGCAGGCCGGCCGCGGCGCCAACCCGGCCCCAAGGCAAAGCGAACAGCTCAGTCGTGGTCACGCGACCGTCGATCAAAGTGGTGTCGGCGTTACCCGACGCGGAGGTCACGGTCTTGATGCTGTTGATCGTCGCGGGGTCGTTCTTGAACGTGGGGCCGCCGAAGATGTTGAGCGCGTCGGGCGTCGATTTCGCCAAAGCCGCGCGCAGCTTGCTCTCGCTGATCGCGTTGTAGGTGTAATCGATCGAGGAGTTCTTGGTGTAGGACCAGCCGAGGTCCCAGTCGAAGCGGCCGAGCACCAGACCGCGCAGGCCGGCGCGGTAGCCCTGGGACTCGCTGGTGATCCGGGCGATGCGCGGCCCGACCTCGAGCGCGCGGTAGGTGAAGGCCACCGGGATACCGAACGGGTTGTAGTAGTTGGAGGCGGGAACGAGGATATCGTTATCACCCGCGGTCGAGGCGGGGGACGGCGCGAGATGGGTCTCGGATTGGATGCGGCCGGCCATCAAGGCGGCCTCGAAACTGATGTTCCACGGCAGGTCGTAGCCTAGGCCCACGCTGATGTTGCGCGTCGCGCGCTCGGGCACGTTCCAGACGAACGGCTGGAAATTGTACGAGTTGCTGAACTCACCCGCCGGATAGGCGCGCGCGACAAACTGCTCCGCGGTCGGCCGGGCGGGATTGTTGCCGCGCGGCACGGAGGCGTAATTTCCCGAGCTGCCGAGGTTGCCCGCCGGCACACCGCCCGTGCCCGGAAGAAACGTCGCGGTGGCGCCGGTGAGCGGGTTGCGGATGGCGGCGGCGGTAAGCCCGTTGTTGGCCAGCTGGGAGGCGGTGGGGATGCCGACGGTCGCGTAGGGGCCGGTGCCGGAACGGCCGTCGAAGGAGCTGGTCGCGGTGGCGGTCGGACGCAGGGGGGAAGCGTACTTCACGGCATCGTAGGCACGCCAACGCTCGGTCTGATCGGCGTCGGCGGAGAAAGGCTGGTCGATCGCGGCATTGGCATGGCGCGACGTGTAGGTCGCGTTGACATTGATGCGGAGGCCCTTGGCGCGCGTGCCGGCGAAGAGGGAGTAGGACTGCTCGCCGCCATCGGTGTTGAAGTAATTGCCGTAGCGCGCGGTGACCTCGAGGCCGACGTGGTCCTTGCGGGTGATGATGTTGATCACGCCCGCGGTGGCGTCGGATCCGTAAACCGCCGAAGCCCCGTCCTTCAGCACCTCGACGCGCTCGATCATCGAGACGGGGATGCGGTTGAGGTCGACGAAGACGGTGCCGCCGCTGCTGATGCCGTTGGGCGCGACGCGGCGGCCGTCGACGAGCACGAGCGTGTTGTTGGGCCCGAGGAAGCGCAGGTCGATCGCCGAGGCGCCGCGCACGGAAGTCGTGGTGCCGCCCTCATTGATGCCGAGGTTGGTGGCCTCGGGCATGTCGCGCATGATGTCGGTGAGGTTGTCCATCCCCGAGAGCGCGATCTCCTCGCGCGTGATGAGACGGAGCGGCGAGGGACCCTCCATCTCGGCCTGCTTGATGAGGGAACCGGTGACCTCGAACTTCTCGAGTTGGGTCGGACCGGAGGCGGGAGCCGATTGCGCGGCGGCGGGGACAGCCGCGAGCAGCGGGAGAAGAACCAGACCAGGGACGAGGCGCAGCGACACGGGGCGGGTATTCATGGGAAAGGGAGCCGCTACCCGGGCGTTTGACCGAGGGCGACGGCTTTTCGGGGATGGCGCAGCCTGGCGCGGCGAAAAGCCGCGGGGCAACGGGGAATTTTATCGGGCGCAAACTCCGCCCGGGCGGACTCAGAACTCGCGGCGCACACGCATCGAAACCGTGCGACCGAGGGCGCCGGCGCCGTAGGCCCGGTCATCGAAGCCGAGGACGAGGAAGCCGTTGGGCGGGGGGCGCTTGTCGAGGACGTTACCGGAGCCGATGGTGATCGTGGTGCGCTTGAAGCCGCGGTAAGTGAGCGACGGGGTGATGACCGTGTAGACGTTTTCGCCCCAGCCCGGGAAGGTGGCGGTGGCCTGTCGGTCATTGAAGAACTTGCCGATGACGTCGGCGGAGACGCTCGCGGCCCAATTGTTGCGGCGCCACGAGATGCCGTAGTTGTAGCGCCACTCGACGTCGAAATAGAGGCCGGTGTTGTCGAAGAAACCGGCGCCCTGCCCCGCGTCGGAGCCGCGCTTGAGGATTTGGGTGGCGTCGGCGGTGAAGGTGAAGCTGCCGAGCCGCGAGGTGCGCAAGGAGTAGCGGGCGCCGTAGTCGAGCCCGCGGAACAACTGCAGGCCGAGGTTGTTCGAGATGCCGTAGAGGAACGAGATCGGCCCCGGATTCTGGGTAGAGTTGTCGCGCACGACGGCGTTGGGGAAGAGGCGCGTGCCTTCCGCGCTCAGCAGGTAGCTCGCGCCCAGCGTGGTGATGACGTTGCGCACCTTGATGTCGAAGTAGTCGACGCTGAAACTGAGGCCCTTGACCGCGGGCGTCTCAAACACCGCACCGCCGTACTGCACGGTGCCCTCCTCGGGCTTGAGAGACGGGTTGCCGCCGACGAGCACGCGGAGCTGGCGCGCGCCGTCCTGCGGGCGGAGCGGGTCGCTGATGCTGGCGGAGGTGACCGCGTACGACTGCGGCTGGTACAGCTGGCCGATGTCGGGCGCCTTGAACGACTCCGACCATGAGCCGCGGAGGAGGACGTTGAGGAAGCGGTTCGCGGGCAACCGCAGCTTGCCGCTGTACTTGGGCTTGGTGGTCTCGCCGAAGTCGCTGTAGCGCTCGTGTCGCACGGCGAGCTGGAACTCGAGCCACTTCTGGAGAGGCAACGAGGCTTCCAGAAACGCGGCGCTGATCCGCCGGCGGCCCTCGTAAGGCGTGGTGGCGGTGAACCCGATGAAGTTGTTGGGCTCCGGGTTGGAGCGCAGATGGTCGCGGCGGTGCTCGGCGCCCACCGCAAAGCCGAGGTCGCCCGCTCCGGCGAACGGCAGCCGCGCGAGGGTGCCATTGACGTTGGCGTCCCAGCTCAACGAGGCGATCCGGCCGTCGAGCCCGCGGGAGCGCGTGTAGAGACGGGCCTCGAGGTTGGGATCATCGGAGGGTCCGAACGGATTGAAGGCGGTGGCGCGCGTCGTGCCGTTAAGCGCGGCCTGGAGATCGGCGGCGCGGATGAGGTCGGTGTCGCGCGTGGTCTCGTTGACGCCGTAGCTCACCGCGGTCTCCCAGTTCCAGCCGCGGCCGACGGTGCCGCGCAGCCCCGCGAGGGCGGTGCCGGTGGCGGTCTTCACCTCGCGCACGGGGCGGACGGTGCCGCGGAAGGTCCAGGGCGCGGAGGTGGAGGTGCCGGTGAGAGAAAGGCCCGTGGGGTTGTAGGGATTCGTGGCGGGGAAGGTGATGCCGGCAAGCGACGTCGTGTAGCCGTAGGGCGTGAACTGGTAGAACGTGTAGCCGCGGTTGAACAGGAACTGGCTGAACACCGTGACGCCGCCGTGGAGCGTGCGGTTGATGCCGACATAGCCGCCGAAGCTCTCGCTCTCCGGGTAGATCATCGTGTCATTGGCGAAATCGAGCCGGTTCGAGTTCGGGATCCCGGCGGTCGAGGAACCGACGTAGGTGAAACTCTCCTTCGTGGGGTTGGCCGTCTTCTGGCCGCCATTGATGATGTAGTAACCGGAGGCGGTGCCGAGGCCGGCGGCGGTGGCCTGCGCGGCGGTGAGCGCGAGGTAGCTGGGGCGGAAGATCGTGCTGTTCTGGTTGGCACCCTTCACGCCAAGGAAACGGAAATCGGTCGTCGTGACGCCAAAATCCGAGAGGAAATTCGAGTGCCGGCTCTGGTAATTGAAGCCGGCGGAGATGTCCCAGCCGTCGCGCGCGAGGCCCGTGAAAACGCTCAGGCGGCGGCTGAGCGAGTCGTGCCGGATGGTGTTGGAGAGCGACAGGTCGACCGACGATCCCTGGTAGTTTTTCTTCAGGATCAGGTTGTAGACGCCGGTGATCGCGTCGGAGCCGTAGAGCGCGGAGGCGCCGTCCTTGAGGAACTCGATGCGGTCAATCGCGGACGCGGGGATGCTGTTGAAGTTGAAGACGGTCTGCGGCGTGCCGCTGGCGCTGTTGGTGAGCGCGTAGGGGACGGCGCGGCGGCCGTTGACCAACGTGAGCACGCGATTGGAGCCGAGGCCGCGGGGATTCACGGTGGCGGCGCCGGTGATGAAACTCGCGGTCGTGAACTCGGAGTTCGCGGTGGCGCTGTTGTAAGGGAGGCTCTGCACGAACTCGCCGAGCGTGGCGTAGCCTTTCTCATCCATCCGCTCCGCGGTGAACGTGATGACCGGCACGGGAGTCTCGTAGTCGACGCGCTTCACCCGCGAACCGGTGACCTCGAAGGCCTCGAGCTTGGCGGGAGCCTCCGAGGTGGGCTCGGCGGCGCGGGAAGGCCCACGGAGCACGGTCGCAAGGATGGCGGTGAGCAGGAACAGGCGTCGGGCAGTGAGGTGCATGGTCGGATGATTTCGGAAAGCAAGCGGCGGGCCAGAGGCGACAAGCCTCGAAGGGATTGTCGCGAGAAAAAAGAAGGCGGCCCGAGAACGGGCCGCCTTCCGGGTGAGAGGCGTCAGGCAGACCTCAGAAGGTCTTGCGCAGCGAGACGTAGAAGAAGCGACCCGCCGGACGGGAGACGTAGCCGTTCTCGTAGCCGACGCCGTCGTAGTAGAGCGGCGGCTGCTTATCGAGGAGGTTGTCGGCGCCGAAGGTGAGGCGGGTGTTGTTGGCGAACGGAATCAGGCCGGCGGGGATGTCCCAACCGTAGAACCCGTTCAAGGTGTAGTAGCTGTCGACCTCGTAGCCGTCGCGCACGATGTCGCCGTAACCCTTGATGTAGTTGTTGGTCAGGCCGGCGCTGTGCTCCTTGCGGGTCCAGAGGATGCTGGACTGGATGCGGAGACGGGGGAAGCCGTCGCGACCGGCGACGTTCAACGGGTTCACCGTGCGGGTGAAGCCGTAGAACTTCAGGTAAGTCGCATTGCTGCGGAGGCTGAACTGGCCGAAGTCGGTCGTGCGCTTGCGGTAGTTCAGCT
>JAURJO010000030.1 GCA_030832235.1 Verrucomicrobiota bacterium | reverse complement strand
TGCGGGGCGACGTGGACGTTGCGGGCGGTGATGAGCACCTCGTTGGCGAATGCGTGGCCCGGCGGCGTGGCGGGCGCGGGGCTGCCGCCGGCGGCCAGGTAGCGCGCCATCACCTCCTGGCGCATCGGGTAGATATAGAGCTTCACGGCGTTCCGGAACATCCGCCCGAAGGACTCGAGAATGCCGCCCTCGAGGTGCTCGTAGTACTTCTCGTTGAAGATCTCGATGAGGTTGTTGATGCCCATCGTGACGCCGATCATCTCCTTCGTGTAGCGGCGGAAGTAGGAGGTGAGCCGGTAGTACTCCGAGTAGTTCGAGATCAGCGTCGTGAAGCCCAGCTCGCCCAGAAGGTCGACGCGCGACAGGAAGTCCTCGGCGTCGAGCGTGCCGGTGGTGAGCAGGTTGTTCACGGTGATCTCCATCAGCGCGATCACCTCGCGGCCCTGCACCCCCGGCTCCTGGACGAACTGCGCGGTGGCGCAGTTCAGCATGTCGACGTTCACCCGCGTCACCGGCCGGAAACTGCCGCGCTCGACCAGCACCGCCTTGTGGTGCAGCGCCTCGGAGGGTTGCAGCGTCTCACCCCGCGGTCCGAACAACACGGCGTTCGTGAGGCCGTGCTGCACGAGGTAGAGCGAGATCAGTCGATTGTCGATGTGGGCGAACGCCGGGCCGCGGAACGTGATCATGTCGACCTCGACGCGCGCCGCGCCGACGTTGTCGACGAGTGACTCGACCAGCCGCTTGGGGTCGTCGCGGTAGTAAAACGCGGCGTAGATCAGGTTCGTGCCGGCGATGCCGAGCGCGGCCTGCTGTTGGACGGCCTCCTTGTCCCACATGCGCACGTGCAGAACGATCTCGCTCGGCACTCCGCCCGGCTCCGTCTGGAAACGGACGCCCATCCAGCCGTGGGCGTCGTTGGTCCCCTTGAAGCCCCGGGTCGCGACGGTGTCGGCGAAAACGAAGAAGGTCGTGCGCGCGCCGCGCTGTGCGGCCAGCCGCTCAATGAGCAGGTCGTACTCGTGGTCGAGCATGTGCGCCAGACGCTCGCGCGAGACGTACCGCGGCGCCTTTCCGTAGATGGCGTCGCTGAACGTCATGTCGTAGGCGGAGATGGTCTTGGCCACTGTGCCTGCCGCGCCCCCGGCCTGGAAGAAGACCCGTGCGACCTCCTGGCCCGCCCCGATCTCGGCGAACGTGCCGTACTTCGCCTCATCCAGGTTGATGGTGAGAGCCTTCCGGTTGCTTGTGAGGAGCTCCTTCTGTTCGCTCATGGCGGGACCATGCGCCGCAGTGGGAAGCGTGCAAGCTGGGGAGCGGAGGCCGGGGCTCCGGCGCCGCGCCGCGAAACTCAGGGCAGTTCCCGCGGAATCATCCTCGTCAGCACTTCGGGAGCGCCGTTCGTGATCAGGATGTCGTCCTCGACGCGCACGCCGCCGAGATGGAGGTGGCGGTCGACGAGGCTCCAGTTGACGTCGTCCGCGTATTTCGCGCGGCGGACGGGGTCCTGCAGGAGCGGCGGGATGAAATACAGTCCGGGTTCAACCGTGACGACCATCCCCGGCGCGAGCGGGAGATCCATGCGGAGCGAACGCAGACTCGGACGCGAATCCTTGGGGCGTCCCGGGGCTTGTCCGCTGGCGTCCCGCACCCCGAGGCCGAGCATGTGTCCCAGGCCGTGCGGGAAAAAGAGCGTGTGGGCGTCGCGCTCGACGAGATCCGCCGGATTCCCGCGCATCACCTTCATCGCCACGAGCCCTTCCATCAGATCCACGGCCGCAGCGAGATGGATCGCCTTCCATTCCGCGCCGGGCACGGAGCGGGCGATCGCGCGTTCGAGCGTCCGGACCACCGTTTGATGCAGGTCCCGTTGAAATTCCGTGGGGCGGCCCGCGACGTGCGTACGGGTGACGTCGGCGACGTAGCGGTCCACTTCCGCTCCTGCGTCGATGAGGACGAAATCCCCTTCGCGGATCTCGCGTCCGGACGGCGCGAAATGGAGCACGGCCGAGTTGGCGCCGGTGCCGACGATCGTGCCGTAACCCGTGCGGTTCGCGCCGTGCCGCGCGAACTCCGCCTCCAACTCGATCTGGAGGGTTCGTTCCGTGAGGCCGGGCCGGATGAGCCCCGAGGCCAGCGCGTGGCCGGCGGCGGTGGCTTCGACCGCGCGGCGGAGGAGCGCGAGTTCGTGGTCGTCCTTTGCGCGGCGCAAATCGGTGAAGGCCTCGCGCACCGCCGCGGTTCCGGCGGACGGCGCCGCGGCGCCCAACGCGACCACCGGGCGACCCCGGCGCGCATCGAGCCACGGTTGTAATTCCCCGAGCGGCGTTCCTCCCGTGGGCAGGCGTCCTTCCCAAACCCGCTCCGCTTCGGTGACCGGTGGCACGAATGTCCGCCAGCCGGCGGCTCCGTCGCGCGGATCGAAGGCGACAATCCCACCCGCGCATTCCTCTCCGGCGGCGTAAATGTACTCCGAGTGCGCGCGGTACGGATACGTCTGATCGCTGCCTTCCGGCAGCGGAATCGGATCTCCGGCGTGGATCAGCAACACCGTGTCACCCAGGGAAAGTCCGGCCCGGATGCGTGCGCGGCGTGCGGCGAGAAGGTCGTGGTTCATGCGGTTGCTCGAAGCTGGAAGCTTCACCGAAGCCCGCAAGCGCCGCCTGCCGAGGTGAACTTTCTTGCCCCGCCATCGGCGCCGAGCTCGGCTCGACCTGATTCTGGTCGCCGTCGGCATAGGTTGGGGTGTTTTTTCCGCAGCCGGTCTGACGCGCAGGCCCGATAACTCCTATCCCCCATGAAAACGTTCCGTCTTCCCGCTGTCCTTGTGGCGCTGCTTTTCGCCGCAGCGCTGCCCGCCGCCGAAACCGCGAGGCCGAACTACCTGTTCATCATCTTCGACGACTGGGGCTGGCGCGATGCGGGCGCCTACGGCTCGACCTGGGTGAAGACCCCGAACTTCGACCGGGTGGCGCGCGAAGGCGTGCTGTTCCGGAACGCCTTCACGTCGAATCCCAAATGCAGCCCGTGCCGCGCGAGCATCCTCACCGGCCGCAACACGTGGCAGCTCCGCGAGGCGGTTTCCCACAACGGGCTCTTCCCGGCCGGCTTCGAGGTTTATCCCGATCTGTTGGAGCAGGGCGGTTATTTCGTCGGTCTCACCGGCAAAGGCTGGGGCCCGGGTGATTTCAAGACGCAGGCGAAACGCACGCGGAATCCCGCCGGACCGTCGTTTGACGCCCGCACGGCCACGCCGCCCACGACCGGGATCAACCGCAACGACTACGCGGCGAACTTCGACGACTTCCTTGCCCAGCGGCCGAAGGGTAAGCCGTTCTCGTTCTGGATGGGATTCCACGAGCCGCACCGCGCCTATGAGCGCGACTCGGGGGTGCGCTTCGGCAAGAACCTGGCCGACGTGAAGGTGCCGGCGTACCTCCCCGACCTGAGTGTCACCCGCGGTGACCTTGCGGACTACGCGGTCGAGGTGGAGTGGGCCGATGGCCACATCGGGCGCGCGTTGCGTTCGCTCGAGGCGGCGGGGGAGTTGGAGAACACGCTCATCATCGTGACCTCCGACCACGGCATGCCGTTCCCGTACGTGAAGGGACAGATCCACGAGGACGGGTTCCATCTCCCGTTGGCGATGCGTTGGGGCCGGGGGATCAAGCCTGGCCGCGTGGTGGATGATTTCATCAACGTGCGTGATTTCGCGCCGACCTATCTCGAACTCGCCGGCCTGCCGTCGCATCCGCAGATCACGGGGCGAAGCCTGGCTGCGCTCTTGCGTTCGCCGGCTTCGGGTGTGGTCGAGAACCGCGTGGAGATGCTTGTCGGCAAGGAGCGGCACGACCTCGGGAGGCCGAACGATTGGGGCTATCCGGTGCGGGCGTTGCGCACGCCGGATTTTCTCTACGTGCACAATTTCCATCCCGAGCGCTGGCCGGTGGGGAATCCCGAAACGGATTTCGGAAACTGTGACCCCAGTCCCAGCAAGGAGTTGCTCAAGACGATCGGCGGGCACTTCTACGATCTTTCTTTCGGGAAGCGGCAGCCCGATGAACTTTACGACCTGCGCAACGATCCGCAGGGCGTGAACAATCTGGCGCAGGATATCGCGCACTCGGGCGTGCTCCTGAAGCTGCGCGACCGCATGATGGCTTTGCTCAAGGAGGAGCAGGATCCACGAGCCCTCGGGAACGCCGCGATCTTCGACACGTATCAATACACCGCCAGCCGGGCGAAGGCGTACGACACGTGGCTGAAGGCGCAGGACGCCAAGCTCAAGGGCGAGGCTCCTCCCGCCGACACCGGCAAGAAGGCGGGACGCAAGAAAGCCGCCGGCAAAGGCGAGCCCTGAGGCAATGCGGTTGGTGGAGACTCGCGGCTCCATCCGTAACCGAGGCGACGTCGGGCTTCTGAGGCGCTTCCGAACCGCTCCGATGGTTGGGGGGCACGGCTAAACACTGATTAACGCGGAGCAGACGGTCTTGGTGTAGCCGCGGCCGTTCGCCGCGGACTATTTTGAAACCGTGACGGCCAAAGACTGTTCAGAAGGCACCGCATTTGAACCGCGGAATCCCCCGCGTGGCTCCGCCGCAACCGAAGCGTTTTTCCAAGCTACGCCGCGCTGGGAGTGATGAGGGAAATTGAAAAGGAACAAGGGAGGGAATTGGCGGAAGGAGTGGCCGTATCGGTTTCCAACTACCCGAGGGAAGCGCCCTCGGCTACACCGCACGCGTTTCGTTACGAATGCCGGTCCGGCATTTTCCTTACGAAGGCCTCCCGGGTAGCCGCGGCCGTTCGCCGCGGAGCATGGCGAAACCGCGCCGGCCGAAGGCTGTTTTGAAGGCAGCGGATTTGAACCGCGGATCTCCCTGATGGTGCAGGTGCATGCGAAGTTGACGTGGCTCAGGGGAAGTGGGCCAAAAAAAACGCGCGTTTCTGGCATGGTAGTGCGGATGGCGCGGATTTGTGCAGATGGACGCGATGTCCGCGCAAACGAGGGCGATCGGATGCTCGGTGCGCAAAAGTTGCGCACGGAGGGTGCTTGTTCGCGCAACGATTGCCCAGAATGGGAAACTTCGTGAGCGCGGATCGAAAATAGCGCAACTGACAGTCTGTCAGGTGCGTCAAGTTACCCGAACCCAAAAGTCCCCATGCACAAATCCATCGTTTCCAAACTCGCCGCCTGGCTGGGCGTTGCCTCGTTTGCGTTGATTCTTGTCCAAACCCTTCCCGCGCAGGAGGACCGTCGCCGCGGTGGCGGTGACCGCGGCGGGGATCGTGGCGGTGGTGGTGATCGCGGCGGTTTCAACCCGCAGGAAATGCAGGCCCGCATGTTGAACTCGCTGCGCGAGCGATTGGAGATCACCGACGACGAGGAGTGGAAGGTTATCTCGGAGCGCGTCGCCAAGGTTTCCGAATTGCGCCGTAGTTCCGGCGGTATGGGCGGTGGTCCCGGAGGTATGATGGGCTTCCGCGGAGGTCCCCCGGGTGGTGGTGGCGGCGATCGCGGCGGCGGTGACCGCGGCGGCGGCCCCGGCCGCGGATCCTCCAGCAACCCGGAGATGAACGCCCTGCAATTCGCCATCCGCGACAAGCTGCCCGAGGCCGAGATCAAGAACCGCCTCGAGCGCGTGCGCGAGATGCGGCGCGACAACGAGGCCAAGCTCGCCAAGGCGCAGGATGAACTCCGCGCCGTCCTTTCCGTGCGCCAGGAGGCGATCGCGGTGATGTTCGGCCTGCTGCCCTGAAGCCGTGCTAACCGACGCGCCCGCCTCCACCGCCAACGGCGTCCTGCCGGAGTTGCTCGACCGCATGATCGCGGCCCGGCAGCTCACGGCTGGCGACGCCCGTTCCTTTCTGCGCCAGCACCCCGCCGGCGAAGCGCTGGCCGAGGAGGCGGTGTTGCGCTGGCTTGCGCGGGAGTACGGCGTGCCGTTCGCGCGACTCGACGAGCTCGAGCCCGACAAGCAGGTGCTGTCGCTTTTCCCGGCACGCCTGCTGTTGCGCGATGAGCTGCTGCCCCTGCGGCGCGTCGACAACCAGATCGAGATCGCGACGAGCCGGCTATTCGTGACCGCGGGACTCGACGGCTTGCGGGCCCTCACCGGCCTGCGATTGCGTCCGGTCCTGGCGCCGTCCGAGGCCGTGCAGCGCGAGCTCAAGAAGCGGCTGGGCGTCGGTGCCGACACCATCGGAACGCTGCATGAGGAGGGCGAATTGCAGGTGGTGGACGAGGGAGAGGGCGCCGCGGGCACCAACCTCGACGAGGCCGCCGAGGACGCCTCGATCATCCGTTTCGTCAATCAGGTCCTGAAGGACTCCATCGAGCTGCGCGCTTCCGATATCCACCTCGAACCTTTTGAGGACGAGCTGCGGATCCGTTACCGCATCGACGGTGTGCTGCAGGAAGTTCCGGTGCCGGCGCTGATCAAAAAGTTCCAGCCGGCGATCGTGGCGCGCGTGAAGATCCTGAGTCATCTCAACATCGCGGAGAAACGCCTGCCACAGGACGGACGCATCAAGGTGCGCATCGAGTCGGCGGAGGTGGATATCC
>JAURJO010000243.1 GCA_030832235.1 Verrucomicrobiota bacterium | reverse complement strand
TTGTCACCGGTGCTCGCCATCGAGCAACGCACCGGCGCCGGCGGCCCCCGCACCACCATCGCCACCGCGACCGAGATCGCCGATTACGCGCAATTGCTGTGGGCCTTGGCGGGCGAGCAGACCTGCCCGGCTGATGGCGGGCGCGTGGTGCGCCGTTCTCTGGATGACAACGTGCAGCGCGTGCTCACCGAGTGCGCCGGAGAACGCGTCATGCTCCTTGCGCCCTGCCTCAAGGCCAAGGCGAGCGTGTTGCGGGAGGAGCTTCCGCGCCTGCGCCAACGCGGCTTCCAGCGCGTGCGGATCGCTGGTGAGGTCAAATCGCTCGACGACGCACGGCTTGTTCCTTCGGGAGCGGGGGCGCGGGAGATCGAGGTCGACCTCGTGGTCGATCGTCTGGTGGCCTCGGCCGAACAGCGAAGTCGCCTGGCCGACTCCCTGGAACTGGCGTTCCGCGAAGGCCGCGACCGCGCCGTCGTGCTCTCGCAGCGCAAAGCCGAGGATCCGTGGCGGGAGATCAATCTCAGCCAATCGCTGGCCTGCGAGATCTGCGGGGAGGTTTTCGCGAAGCTGACTGCGCGGCACTTTTCGTTCAGTCACCGTGAGGGTGCATGCCCGACTTGCGACGGCCTCGGCCGCAAATTGCGTTTTGTCCCGGAGTTGATCGTCGCCGACCCGGACAAGTCGGTCCGGGAAGGCGCGCTCAAGCCGTGGCGCATCGGGGGCAAGAACCTCATCATCCGCCACAACGCGGTCCTGAAGCAGTTGGCCGAGCAGTTGCCATTTGATCCGGAGAAACCCTGGCGCGAGTTGCCGGAGGAAACGCGGCGCGTGCTGCTGCACGGTGCCGGCGATCGCGAGTTTGCGTTCAAGCTGCGGCGCATGCGTGAGGCCAAGGCGATGCCCTTCGCGGGCGTCATCGCCGACCTCGAGGAAAGCTTCCGCCACACCGACAGCGATGGATTCCGGGCGCGGCTCACGACTTTCATGGTGAGCGGCCCCTGTCCGGAATGCCGCGGTAACCGCCTCAATTCCCGCAGTGGCGCGGTGCGGGTCGCAGGTCGGACTTTTCCCGATTTCATGGCGCTGGATATCTCCGCGGCGCAAGGCTTGGCCCGGGAGCTGTGCGCGGCCTTCGGTGGGAATCCGGCGTTGCGCGAGGTGGTCCACGGCGTCGAGCAGCGGCTGCACTTCCTGCTCGAGACCGGCCTGGGCTACCTGACGCTTGAACGAGACTATGGCACCTTGTCCGGCGGCGAGGCCCAGCGCGTGCGTCTCGCGACACAACTCGGCATGGGGCTGGTCGGGGTGATCTACGTTCTGGACGAGCCGAGCATCGGCCTGCACCCGCACGACAATCGCAAGCTCCTCGATACCCTGGTCGCCTTGCGCGACCGCGGGAACACGGTGGTCGTGGTCGAGCACGACGAAGACACGATGCGGATCGCCGACGAGATCATCGAGCTCGGGCCGCAGGCTGGTCGGGAGGGCGGGCAGCTCCTGTTCCAGGGCACGCCCGCCGCCTGCATGGCGCTTTCCGCGAAGCAATCGCGCACGGGTCCGTATCTTGGACGGAAGATGGCCGTGACGCGTGACGCCAAGCTCAAGGAGCCGGACGGCGCATGGCTGGCCGTGCGAGAGGCGAAGGCGAACAACCTGCGCGGCATCGACGCACGGTTTCCGGTCGGACTGCTCACCTGCGTCACGGGTGTGAGCGGCTCGGGCAAGAGTACGCTGGTGCTGGACATCCTGGCGGCGCAGGCGGCCCGGCGCCTGAACGGCGCGAAGTCCCTGCCGGCGGCACACCGTGCGGTCGAGAACCTCGATTTTTTCGACAAGCTCGTCCAGGTGGACCAGGAGCCGATCGGCCGGAGTCCGCGTTCCAATCCCGCGAGCTACGTCGACCTGCTGCCGCTCCTGCGTGACCTCTACGCCCAACTGCCGCTGGCGAAGGTTCGGGGCTACAAGGCCAGCCGTTTCTCGTTCAATGTGCGCGGCGGGCGCTGCGAGCGTTGCCAGGGCGACGGCGCCATCCGGCTCGACATGCAGTTCATGCCCGACGCCTACGCGCCGTGCCCGAGCTGCAGCGGCCGGCGGTTCAACCGCGAAACGTTGGAGGTTCTTTTCCACGGCCGTTCCATCGCCGACGTGCTGGATCTCACCGTGCGCGAGGCGATCCAGCTCTTCCGCAACATCCCGCGCGTGCTCGACAAATTGGAGACACTCGACGCCGTCGGGCTCGGTTATCTCACGCTCGGCCAGTCGGCCACGACGCTCTCCGGCGGCGAGGCGCAGCGCATCAAGCTCTCGCTCGAACTCAGCCGGCGCCAGCAGGGCTCGACGCTCTACATCCTCGACGAGCCGACGACCGGGCTCCACTGGACGGACATTCAAAGGTTGATGGATCTGCTCTTTCGCCTTCGCGACGCCGGCAACACGGTGATCGTCATCGAGCACAACCTCGACGTCATCAACCTGGCCGACTGGATCATCGACCTCGGCCCGGGTGGAGGAAAGGACGGCGGGGATCTGGTGTACGCCGGCCCGCGCGCAGGCGCCGAGGAATGCGAACGCTCCCTGACCGGCGCTGCGCTCCGCCGCTGGCGCGAAGCGGCGCGGAATTGACCCGCGGGCAAGAGGGTGGATCCACGAAACACTCGAAAGGCACGAATCCAAACCGCTGGCCCACGGAACGCGCGGAAGCCACGGAACAATATTTTCGCTTCTCCAGCTCCGTGACCTCGGATCGGGCCTCAGCGACCTCTGCTTCCCGCATCCGACGCCGCTCGACCGCGTCCCTTAGTTACTGATTCCCAGATTTCTCCGGCCCGATTCCCTGTGCGCGTTCAGTCGAGTGCTTCGGATGATCAATTTCCGCGGGGTCGCGGCC
>JAURJO010000029.1 GCA_030832235.1 Verrucomicrobiota bacterium | reverse complement strand
CCGTGCGGCGTCGTACGATCACGCGGTCCCCGGGCTGGGCGGAACCATACTCGAGACGCGCCTCGTAACGCCGGCCATCCACGTCGACCTGTCCGCTCGGGAACAAGGCCGTCGCCGCGACACCCCCGCGCCCGATAATGGCGTCGATCTGCGGCGCAACCTCGGGAGCGCCCCCGGCCACCTGCGCGGAGCCCGCGACCGGCCCCGCCACCGCGAGCCGGCTGAAGAACCAGCCCTTCGGGATGAACCGCGCCAGGAGAAGCGCCAGCCCGACGGCCACCACGAGACCGAGGCCGAGATCGATCAACGGCCCAAGGAAAAGATCGTCGCTGAACCGCACCGGCTGGTTGGGCCAAATATCGGCCATCGACCACACCAACGATCCCAACATCAGAGCTAGACCGGTAACCGCGAAGATCACGGCTCCAGGCATGAAGAAGATCTCCGCGAAGACCAGCGCCAGACCGAGACCGAAGACCAGCATGGGCTCCTGGCCCGAAAGGCCGGCGACGTAATTGCTCAGGAACACCACGGCGAGGCACGCGATGCCAACCACGCCGAAGACCCCGAAGCCAGGCGTCTTGAACTCGACATACAACGCGAGCAGGCCGAGCCCGAGCAGCACCGGGACCACGGAGCGCAGAAGGACGGCGAACTTCTCCGACCAGGTCACGACGAGCGTCGTCGACACGTACCCGCCTTCCCCGAACTTTGCGCGAAGCAGCTCGCCCACGTCCTTGGCGATCCCGGCGGCGAGCAGCGGCTGCGGGGGTTCACCGTACGTCTCCGACGCCTCCTTGGCGGTCAGCGACAGCAACTCGCCCTTACCCTTCAGGACCTTGTCCTCGATCTTCAACTCGTAGTCGGCGTCGATCATCGCCGAGATCACCTTGCCGCGGAAATCCCCCTTGCCCTCGCTGGTCGCGCGAACCCGCGCCTTGAGGTAGCTCACGATCTTCTGCCGCATCGTCGCATCGATCTCCTGCCCGGTCGACATCACGGGCGCGGCGGCACCGATCACGCCTTCGGGGGAAAACCAGATCTCGTCGGTCGTCGCGGAGATGAAAGCCCCGGCCGAGAGCGCCTCGTTGTTCACGAACGTCAGCGTCTTCCCGGGGAACCTCGCGATCGCCTCCATGATCTCGAAGGTCACGTCGAGCGCCCCACCGGGTGTCTTCATGTCGAGCACCACGAGATCCGCCTTCTCCTCGATGGCCTGCTTGAGCCCGCGGCGGATGATGAAGAGCAGCGGCGAATCGACCTGCTCGCGCACCGGGATCACGACCACGCGGGTGGGCTTCGCGGCGCCCGGCGATTCACCTGTCGCCGGGGCGGCGCCGAGCGCCGCCCCGCACGCCAGAAACGCGAGCGCGTAAAACCAGCGGCGAGTGATGCAGCTGAAAAACATTGCCGGAGCCTAGCACCCGCGACCGGACCTGCAAGCGCCGGACCCATTTCTACCCGCCTGGATGCGCCACAAAACCTTTGCGCCCGTCCGCACCCGACGGTACCCCGCCCCTTATGGAGAAAATCTCGTACCAAGGTCAGACGCTCACCCGCTGGCAGGTGGGCAACTCCACATTCCTCGCCCTGCCCGAGAAAGGCGCGCGGTTGATGAACTGGAATCTGCGGCTCGGCGACGGCTCCGTGCGCGACGTCATCTATTGGCCCGAAAACGCCGACTTCGCCGACATCGCCAAGGTGCGCGGCGGCAACCCGATTCTGTTTCCCTTCAACGGTCGCTGCTTCGACCGCGGCGATATTTTCCACTGGCGCGCCGCGGACGGCATCCGCCGCCCGATGCCGCTGCACGGGATCGCGCGGCAGGGCGAGTTCAAGATCACGCAGCTCGACGCCCGCGGTTTCACAAGCGTCTTCGTGCCCGGCGAGGAGGCGCGCGCATGCTATCCGTACGACTACGAATTCACCGTCGGCTACCGCTTCGAGCCGCTCGGGATTTCCTGCGAGTTCGCGCTGACGAATCTCGGAGCGGAACCGCTGCCGTGGTCCGCCGGCCACCATTTTTATTTCACCCTCCCGTGGAGTGAAGGCACGATCCGCTCCGACTACTCGATCCGGATTCCGGCGACCAAGCGCTTCCGGCACGACCCGACCGGTGCGCTCATCCAGGGACCCGAGATCGAGGAAAAGGAAACCTTCGGCAACGCGGCGCTGGTCGACTGCATCCACGGCGGCTTGAAGACGAACGAAGCCGTCTTCGGCGAAAAAGACCGGCCGGGGTCGGTCACCGTTCGCCTCGGTACGGATCCGGTGCCGCCGGCGGACGCGGTCTTCGTGACCTGGACGCTGGCCGACACCTCGCCGTTTTTCTGCGTCGAGCCGTGGATGGGGCCGCCCAACGCACCCGAGAACAAAATCGGCCTGCACTGGGTGAAGAGAGGTGAAACCCGGAAATTTTCGGTTTCGGTGAATCTGCGTTGAGCGCGGGACGCTCATCGCCTTTCGTTCCCAACCCATGACGTCCGCCTTCGCGATCATCGCCGCGTTCCCACCCCTCGCCTTCATCGACGGGCTGGGCGGACCGGAGATGCTGCTCATCCTCGTGATCGTGCTGCTGCTCTTCGGCGGGGACAAACTGCCGGAATTCGCCCGGGGCATGGGCAAGACCGTGCGCGAACTGAAGAAAGCAGCTTCCGGCGTCGAGGAAGAGTTCCGTCGCGCGATGGAAGAGGACGAGCGTAAGAAGGCCGCCGCGGCCCTGGAGGCGGCGAACCCGTCCCCGCCGCCGGCTGAAGCGGGTGTCGAATCCCCCGCCACCACGTCCTCGGACCCGAACAACTCCGGCGCCGGCCCGGACGCACCGGCCACGACTGAAGCATCCACCTCGGCCGCCCCCGGCACTCCGGCACCCGCGCCGGCCAAGCGCGTCATCGCCAGCGAAGACTGCCCGTGAGCACCGCCGCGACGTCCGGCGACTCCGCCGCGGACGCGGTGCGGCTGCCGATCACGGACGAGTTGGATCTGCATACCTTCCGGCCTTCGGACCTGGGGGAACTTCTGCCCGCCTACTTCGCGGAATGCCGCGCCCTCGGTCTCCATCGTATCCGCGTGGTGCACGGCAAAGGCACCGGCACCCTGCGCACCACCGTGCATGCCTTTCTGCGCCGCTCTCCTGAAGTCCGGCGTTTCGGGGCCTGTGGCGAGACCAACGGCTCCTGGGGAGCGACCTGGGTCGAGCTCACGCCATGAGCCGGCGGAACCTGTCCGCGCTCGCGGCACTCGTCTTCCTCGCGCTTTCGGTGCCGGCGCGCGCCGCGGTAACGGATTCGCCCCTGATCCTGATCTCGTTCGACGGCTTCCGCCACGACTACTGCGAGAAATATCCGGAAGAGAGCCGCACCCTGCGGGAAATGCGGGCGGGCGGCGCCTCCGCGCGGGGTCTCGTCCCTGTGTTTCCCTCGAACACCTTCCCGGGCCATTACTCGCTGGTGACGGGACTGCATCCGGCGCGACACGGGATCGTGAACAACGACTTCTTCGACGCGGAACGCGGGGCGTTTTTCCACTACTTCCAGCCGGGATCCTTCCGTGACGGGTCGTGGTGGGGCGGCGAGCCCATCTGGGTCACCGCGGAACGCCAAGGCCGGCGAGCGGCTGCCCATTTCTGGGCCGGATCGGAAGCCGCGATCGCCGGGGCGAGACCGACCTTCTGGAAACCCTTCGACTACTCGATACCCTTCACGCGCCGACTCGACGACGTGAGTGATTGGCTGCGCCGACCGGCAGCGGAGCGTCCCGCGATCATCGCGTTCTACCTCGAGGAAGTGAACGGGGCGGGACACCGCTTTGGTCCCGACTCACCCGAGGTCGCCGCCGCCGTGCGGAAGGTCGATGGCCACCTCGCCGAAATGCGCGCGCGTCTGCGAGAACTCGGCCTCACGCCCAACTTTGTGGTCGTTTCCGACCACGGGATGACCGCGACCGCCCTGGACCGCGTGGTCGTGCTCGATGACATCCTCGATCCACGCACGGTGCAGATCGATTCCGACGGCAGCCTGCTGGCGCTGCGGCCCTTGTCGGGAACCGCGGACGAGCTCGTGGCGAAATTCCGCTCCGTGCCCCGCGTGCGCGCCTTCCGGGCCGATGACCTGCCCTCGCATCTGGCGATGAAGCCCGGTCCGCGGGTGGCGCCGGTGTGGGTGCTGCCCGACGAAGGCTGGCACATCGCGCCGCGTTCGACGGTCGATCGCCTCCGCCGCAAGTACCCGGAAAAAGGCTATCTGGCGGGGGATCATGGTTACGATCCGAGCCTCCGCTCCATGCAGGGCATCTTCATCGCGGAAGGCCCGGCCTTCCGCGCGGGACAAGTGACGCCCGAGGTTTCCGCCGTTCAGATTTACGAACTTCTCTGCACGCTGATCGGGGTGAAGCCCGCGCCGAACGACGGCGACGACCGATTGAGTCGCGAACTGCTGCGCTGAGCGCGGGAGCGCGCTGCGACTTTCGCGATCCTTCCGGGGTTATGGGGGAGGCGGCATCCCCGCCTGATCCATGAAGACCGTCACCCTGCTGGCACTCGCGAGTTTGGCCGGCCTGATCGCCCTGGCCGGAGGCCTTGCCCTCGGCTTCGGCGCCGGCCCGATCTTCGCGCTCACAATGATCGCGCTCCTCCTGCTCATCTGGGCCGGAGATTACCGCCGGTACCGCCACCTCGGCGCGCACTTCTTCTCGCACCTGCGGTAAGGGCCAAAGAGAGGGCGGGAAGCGGAGACCGGAGCTCGCGCGCATTTGACAGTTGGCCGGCGCGGCCCGGCGCTCAGGCTATGCGCAGCCATTTACGAACCCCATGAATCAACCTCCGGTCCTATCGCCGCGGATGCACGCGATCCAGCACACCCTGCACGGCAGTGAAATGCAGTTCGTCGAGATCGAGCTCGATCCCGGCGAGTCGGTCGTCGCCGAGGCCGGCGGCATGATGTACATGGAGGAAGGCATCGTCATGGAGACGGTTTTCGGCGATGGTTCCCCGGCCGGAGGCGGCCTCATGGGAAAACTCCTCGGCGCCGGGAAGCGGTTACTCACCGGCGAGTCGCTCTTCATGACGCTCTTCGAAAATCGCGCGGCGGTGAAACGCCACGTGGCTTTCGGGGCGCCCTATCCGGGAAAGATTTTACCGGTGAACCTCGGAGAGCTCGGCGGCGAATTGCTGGCGCAGAAGGACTCGTTCCTATGCTCGGCCCGCGGCGTCACCATCGGAATCGCTTTCCAGAAGCGTATCGGCGCCGGGCTTTTCGGAGGCGAAGGGTTCATCATGCAGAAGCTGCAGGGCGACGGCTGGGTGTTTGTGCACGCCGGCGGCACCCTTCACGAGCGTACGCTGGCGGCCGGCGAAACCCTGCGGATCGACACCGGCTGCATCGTCGCCTACCAGCCGACCGTCGACTTCGACATCCAGTACGTCGGAGGCATCAAGACCGCGCTCTTCGGTGGCGAAGGCCTCTTCTTCGCGACCCTGCGGGGGCCGGGCCGGGTCTGGTTGCAATCGCTACCGTTCTCGCGCCTAGCGGGTCGGATCGTGGCGGCCGCGCCGGGTCTCGGTAAAGGCGGCCGTGAGGAAGGTTCCGTGCTCGGCGGCCTCGGGCGCACGCTCGACGGCGACAACTCCTGAAGCCCGGCGCACAAGAATTCTTCCGATGAAGACCACCTTTCTCCACGGAGCCGGCATCGCGATCTCCAACGCGCTGGTGACGCTCGGGTTCTTTTTCACCGGCGTGCATTCCAGCGCCGATCGCCTCGCGGCAAACCAATGGCTGGGAACGCTGCTGATCCTCGGCGTCTGCGGCACCGGGCTCACGCTCGCGGTGCGCGAGAGACGTGCGGGACTGGAGCCGGAAAAGGAATGGGGATTCGCACCGGCCTTCGGCACCGGCGTTCTCACCGGACTATTCGCCTCCCTGCTCGGCATCCTGCCAAACTACGTGTACTTCGCGTTGATCAACCCCGGCTTCAGCGACGTGCTCGGAGCAATGCAAAGAAGCGCGCTGGAGGCCAAAGGGTTATCGGAGGTGGAGATCGAACGCATGATGTCGATGATGGAAAAATTCACGGGACCGGCGGTGCTCACCGCGTCCGGCGCGTTTATGGGTTTCGTCTGGGCGAGCCTGGTCGCGCTTGGCGTGGGCTTTTTTCTCCGCGCAAAGCCAGCCGCGGCCGGTTCCTGAGAACCGGCCGGCCGCGACGGACCCGGATCAAATCGACTTCGGTTGCCCCGGCTGGGGCCGGGGTTCCGGCCGCGGCGCGTCGGGCGCGAAATTACCCTCGACTCCCGGCTCGGCGGGGGCGGGTTGCGGTTGCATCGCTCCGCCTCCCCCGCGCGGAAACGCCCGGAGAGGCATCGGCAACGGCATGCCGCCGTAGGGATATTTCGGCATATCCTGCGCGAGCAACCGGACCTTGGCGGTCGCCTTGGCTCCACCGCGCAGATAGGTGACCGTGACCTCGTCGCCCTCCTTGCGGTTGCGCACGAGCACCATCAGCTGCCGCACATCGATGAGGATCTGATCATCGAGCATGGTCAGGACGTCGTGTTCCTTCAGGATGCTCGCGGCGGGACTGCGGGGCGAGATACGCTCGACGACGAGTCCAGTGCCCTTCGCCAAACCCAGCTGAGCGCCGAGCACCGGCGGAACGAGCGTGACCTCCACGCCGAGCAAGGTGGTGCGCTCGACCTCGTTCCAATCCCGCCGCTGCCCCTGCTGTATCCGACGTTCCATACCGGGGCCTGTCTCCGGCGCGCCGCGGCGCGAGCCTGGGTTCGGATTCGGTCCCCGCGGCGGCGCAACCGGAGCCGGGGCATCCGCGGCGGCGAGGAGGGAAAATGACAGGATGGAACTGGCGAGGAAGGCCAGGCGAAGGACTCGAGCGTGGACGTTCATGGCGGGATTTCTCTGGGTTGAACCAAACATTCGCAGGGTGTGCGCCACCCGGCATTTGCGGGAAAAGTGAACGGTTTTTCCCAAAAAAGAAAAGGGGCCCGGATTGCTCCGGGCCCCGTTTGCTTGGTCAGGGAATCGAGTAACGAGCGATTGATCAGGTGCGCTGGCCCGCCCGGCGCGAAACGACGCGGTAATCGAGCATGGCGACCGCGAGCAAAGCGCCCACGCTAGCCCAACCGATAACCGACTCGACCGTTACCTCGGAGTAAAACGAAAGCACAGTGGCGGCGACGGCGGAGAGGCCGAAGGGGACCGCGATCAGGATGTTATTCTTCATGTTCTTGGTAGGTTTGCCGAAGGCATCAGCGCCTCGACGCACAGAGAATACCACGGAGCGTATGATAGTTGAAATTGATATTATCTATAGTTGTGATCGCTTTTTCCTATGGAAATAACCCAGCTCCGCTACTTCCTCGCGGCCACCGAGGCCCAGAATTTCACTCGAGCCGCGGAGCGCTGCCATGTAACGCAACCTTCTTTGAGTCAGCAGCTTATAAACTTAGAAAGAGAGCTGGGCCAAAAACTTTTTCATCGTCTCGGCCGCAAGGCGGTGCTCACCGAGGCAGGAGCCGCCTTTCTCCCGCGGGCGAAGAGTATACTCCGCGAGGTCGAGGACGCATCCCGCGAGATCAACGACCATTCGGGCCTCGGACGCCGAATCGCGATCGGCGCCGTGCAGACAGTCATGCCTTATCTGGTGAGCGACCTGGTCATCCGCTGCCGCACGTCCCACCCCCACCTGATGATCGATGCGCATGAGGGATTCCGTAGTGAGCTCGTCCGCGCCGTGCTGGAGGGCACCCTCGATCTCGCGGTGGTTCCGTTGCCGGTTAAGGACCGCCAACTGGCGATCGAGCCGCTGCTCTCGGAACCTCTGGTCCTCGCCGTTGGCCGCGACCACCCGTTTGCCAGCCAAAAGGAAATCAATGTTCGCGCGATCGCCGGGGAAACTTTCGTGGGCCTGGGTGACTCGAGCGCGTTGGCTGCGCAGGTGAGGACTTTCTTCGGCGACCAGCAATTGGAGCCGCGCATCGGGATCCGCTGCACGCAGGTCGCGACCCTGAAACGCTTTGTCGCCGCCGGGCTCGGCATCTCGCTCCTGCCGCAACTCGCCCGCCACGAGGAGGACCGCGATTCGCTCGTTTATCTCCGGCTGAGCGGCGAAGTACCCCGCCGCGAGCTTGTCGTGATCCTACACCTGCAACGCTACCAGACGCGCGGCGCGGAGGAGTTCCTCCAACTGCTGCGCGACCACGTGAAAAACCGTTTCCCGGAAACGGAAAGCCCCGCCTGACCGCGGTTGCGCTTGCGCGTCCCGCGTCCACCGTCGCCCCGATGACCCACGACCTAGCTCCCTTGCCCGCGGCGACGCCGATCGCGCTGGCGGCATCGCGCCCGGAGCTGCTGGCGCCGGCCGGTGACTGGGAGTGCGCGCATGCGGCGGTGGAGAACGGGGCCGACGCCATTTACTTCGGCCTCGACCGCTTCAACGCCCGGATGCGGGCGCACAACTTCACGCAATCCGACCTGCCGGCCTTGATGGAATTTCTCCACCGCCGCGGCGTGCGCGGGTACGTCACGTTCAACACGCTGGTCTTCACCAACGAGCTGGAACAAGCGGCCGATTACCTGCGATCTCTGATCGCGGCCGGCGTCGACGCCGCCATCGTGCAGGACATCGGGATCTGCCGCCTGATCCGCGAGCTCTCGCCCGATTTCCCGATCCATGGCTCGACCCAGATGACGATCACGAGCGCGGCAGGCGTGGAGTTCGCCCGCGAACTCGGCGCGCAGCTCGTGGTCTTGGCGCGGGAAAACTCGATCGACGAGATCGCCCGCATCCGCGCGGCGCTCGGCGAAACCGCCCTGCCCCTCGAGGTCTTCGTGCACGGGGCTTTGTGCGTCGCTTACTCCGGGCAATGCCTTACCAGCGAGTCGCTGGGCGGTCGCTCCGCCAACCGCGGCGAATGCGCGCAGGCCTGCCGGCTGCCCTATGACCTCATCTCCGACGGCCGGCAGGTCGACCTAGGCGACCGACGTTACCTGCTCAGCCCGCAGGACCTCGCGGGGATCGACGTGCTGCCGCAGCTCGTGAAAGCGGGCGTGGCGTCGCTCAAGATCGAAGGCCGCCTGAAGTCCCCCGAGTACGTCGCCAGCATCACCCGGGTCTACCGTGCCGCGCTTGACCGGCTGACGACCACGGCCGGAGCGACGCCCAGGCCCGTGCCGCCCCCGGAACGCTACGAGTTGCAGATGGCTTTTTCCCGCGGCCTGCACACGGGCTGGTTCGGGGGAATCAATAACCAGGAACTCGTGCACGCTCGCTTCGGCACCAAGCGCGGCGTCTTCGTTGGCGAGGTGGTCCGCCTCGCCGGAGAGTCCGCGATCGTCCGCGCGGCCGCACCCGTGAAACCCGGCGACGGCCTCGTGTTCGATGCCGGCCGGCCCGAAGAACGCGAGGAAGGCGGACGCGTTTACCAAGTCGAGCCGGGCGGAGCCGGTGAGATCACGCTGCGCTTCGGCCGCGGGGACATCGATTGGCGCCGCGTCCAAGCGGGCCAGCTGATCTGGAAGACAAACGATCCGGCCCTGGACCGGGAACTCCGCGCCACATTCGAAGGGGAAGCGGTGCGATTCCAGCGTCCGATCACGCTGGAAGTGCACGGCCGCTCCGGACAACCCCTCACCTTGATCGCCAACGACGGCGAAGGGCATGTCGTGCGCGTCGAATCAACGATCCTGCTGGCCACGGCTGAACGCCAGCCGCTGACACCCGATCGCCTGATCGATCAGCTCGGACGACTGGGCGGAACGCCCTTCCAGCTGGGGAATCTCGAAAGCCGGTTGGAAGGGGCGGTCATCCTGCCGGTGAGCGAGCTCAATCGCCTGCGGCGCGATGCCGTCACGCAACTAGACACCCTCCGCTCGAGCCCGCGCCGTTGGACGACCCGCGCCGAGGCTGATCTTCGCGCGGATCGCTTCCGCGGCGATGTTCCAGCGAAGTCCGCGACGCCGGAGTTGATCGCGGTGATCCGCCTGACGGAGCAAATCGACGCCGCGTGGGCGGCCGGCGTGCGGACGATCTACTGCGAATTCGAAAATCCGAAACGCTATCGCGACGCCGTCGTGCGCTTCCGCGAACTGCGCTCCGCCGCATCCGATGGAGGTGGAGCGTCGATCTGGGTCGCGCCTCCCCGCATCTTCAAACCCGGCGAGGAGTGGATTCTGCGGCAGGTGCGTTCGTGCGAAGCCGACGGCTATCTCGTGCGCAACCCGGACCACCTGCAGTTCTTCGCGGACGACCGGCGCCGTGGTGACTTCTCGCTCAATGTGGCCAACCCCTGGACCGCGCAGCACTTCATCGGGCGGCACGGGCTGGAGAGCGTCACCGCAAGCTATGACCTGAACATCACGCAACTGGAGGCGCTGCTGGCGGCCGCGCCACGGGGCTGGTTCGACATCACGATCCACCAGCACATGCCCATGTTTCACATGGAGCACTGCGTGTTCTGCGCGTTCCTATCCTCAGGCCGCGATTACCGCGACTGCGGGCGGCCGTGTGATAAACATCGCGTCGCGCTGCGCGACCGCGTGGGGGCCGACCTTCCGCTACGCGCTGACGCCGGTTGCCGGAACACCGTTTACAACAACCGCGCTCAAACCGGGGCCGAGTACGTAACGCGGCTGCGCGAGCTCGGCGCCGCCCGCTTCCGCGTGGAGTTCATCAACGAGTCCGCCGAGGAAACCCGCACCACGCTCGAACGTTACGCCCAGCTGCTGCGCGGCGAGGTCACGGGCGCCGAGCTGTGGCGTGAGCTGCGGTTGATAAACCAATTGGGCGTCACCCGCGGCCAGATGGAGTCCCCGGCGCGCGTGCTTCCCCGGAAGACCTGATACCACGCCATCGCATTCAGCTGCGCCCTCTGGGAAATACGCGGCTCA
Organism: Verrucomicrobiota bacterium; assembly: GCA_030832235.1. Lineage (GTDB taxonomy): Bacteria > Verrucomicrobiota > Verrucomicrobiia > Opitutales > Opitutaceae > ER46. Next base: position 2,780 of record JAURJO010000029.1, on the reverse strand, counting down.
AATCCGCTGCCTGCGTGATGGCCTTCCTCCTCCGCCGAAACCGCGGAGGAGGGAGCCTCGGGGAAGCAGGGGGGACTCGCCGTTCCCAGCGTGGCGCAGCCTGAACGCTACTTCCGTTGCGACTGCGCCGCTCCGGAAAGTCCGCAGGCATATTTTTCGGGATTTCAAACCAGCGTTCAGCGAGGCGGAGCGGGACCAACCGTGCGAGCAGACCGCGCGGGATTGATTTCAACGCGGGGTGAAGCCACGTTGCGCCGGTTCATGCGCCCGCTTTCGCGCCCCCCCGCCCTGCCCCGGCTGGTCTTCCTCGCCGCCGGTTTCGCCGCGACAGCCTGCGGCGCGGTCGATTTCAACCGCGAGGTGCGGCCGATCCTATCGGACAAGTGTTTCCACTGTCACGGCCCCGACGAGAGCACCCGCAAGGCCAAGCTGCGGCTCGACACCCGCGAGGGCGCGCTGCGGCTGCGCGACGGGGTGGCGGCGATCGTGCCGGGCAAGGTCGCGGAGAGCGAATTGCTGCAGCGCATCGCCAGCCCGCACGAGGACGAGGTGATGCCGCCACCGGAGTCGAAACTCGGCCGGCTCTCCGCCGAACAGGCGGTCATCCTCCGCCGCTGGATCGAGGAAGGCGCGGAATACCGGGCTCACTGGTCGTTTGAAAAGCTCGCGCCTGTGCCGGTGCCCGCCGCGACCGGCGCGACGCCCACGCGCAATCCCGTCGACGCCTTTGTTTTCCGCGCCTTGGCCGCGCGGAAAATCTCCCCGCAACCGGAAACCGACCGCGCGACGCTTCTGAGGCGGGTTTCGTTCGACCTCACCGGCCTGCCGCCCGACCCCGCGGCCACCGCCGCGTTCCTCGCCGACCCACGGCCCGGCGCCTACGAGCGCGCGGTGGACGCGCTCCTCGCCTCGCCCCGCTACGGCGAACGCATGGCGGTCGACTGGCTCGACCTTGCGCGTTACGCCGACAGCTACGGCTTCCAGGTCGACCGCGAGCGCGACATGTGGCCCTGGCGTGACTGGGTGATCAAGGCGTTCAACGATAACCTGCGGTGGGACGAGTTCGTGACCTGGCAATTGGCCGGCGACCTCCTGCCCGGTGCGACCGACGAGCAGATCCTAGCGACCGCCTTTAACCGCCTCCATCCGCAGGAGAGCGAAGGCGGCTCCGTGGAGGAGGAGTACCGCGTGAACTACATCAACGACCGGACGACGACGTTCGGCACCGCGTTCCTCGGCCTCACGCTGGAATGCGCCCGCTGCCACGACCACAAATTCGACCCGATCTCGCAGAAGGATTACTACCAGCTTTTCGCGTTCTTCGACGACATCGACGAGGCGGGGCTGTATTCATTCTTCACCCAGTCGATGCCGACCCCGGCGATGTGGATGCAGACACCCGCCGAGAAGTCGGCCATTGCAGCCGCCGCGACCCGGGTGAATGAAGCCGAGACCGCACACGCCGCGCTGCGCAACGCCCGTCGAACCGCATTCGAAGCCTGGCTCGCCGCGCCGCCGTCGGACGGACCCGCGATCCCCGGTGAACTCGCCCGCTTCACCTTCGACGAACGGCTGCCCGCCGCGGAACCGGCGGCAAAACCCGGCGTGAACGGCGAAACACCGCCGCCCCAGCCGGCGGATGCCGCGAAGGGTCGACCAGAGCGATTTGCGAGCTCCGTCGATGCGACGCAATTTGCCACCTCGGCGAAGGACAATCTCTCCGTGCCCGGACGCGACGGCACCGCGTTGCAGCTTACCGGCGACCACGCGGTCAACACTCCGCTCGGCAACTTCCGCCGCCACGAGCCGTTCTCGGTCGCGCTCTGGATTCTGACACCCGATGTAAAGGAGCGGGCCGTGGTAATGCATCGTTCCCGCGCATGGACCGATTCCGCCAGCCGCGGCTACGAACTGCTCATCGAGGAAGGGAAACTGAAGTGGTCCCTCATTCATTTCTGGCCCGGCGACGCGATCTCGGTCCGCGCGACCGCCGCCCTGCCCGTCGGCCGCTGGGTTCACGTGACCGTGACCAACGACGGTTCCGGCCGCGCCGCCGGCCTGCGGATATTCGTAGACGGCGAAGTCTCGACCACCGAGGTCATCCGCGACCACCTGACCAAGGACATCACGGGTGGAGGTGGGGACGTCATCGTGCTCGGTGAGCGTTTCCGTGACCGCGGCTTCAAAGGCGGGCTGGTCGACGATCTCCGGATCTTCGGTCGCGCCCTTTCACCCGCGGAGGCACGGGAGGTATTCTCGCCCGGATCGCTCGGCGCCCTGCGGAACTCGGCCGATCCCGCCGCGCGCGAGGCGTTGTTTGAAGCCTACCTCTCGGCGCACGACGACTCGGCGCGCACGGCTGCGGAGGCGTTGAAAACGGCCCGCGCGGAAGTGACGCGGCTCGCCGAGGCGGCGCGCGAGATCATGGTGATGAAAGAGACGCCGCAGCCGAAACGCGCCTACATCCTCCGGCGCGGCGAGTACGACCAGCGCGGCGAAGAAGTTCGGGCCGACACGCCCGCCGCCCTGCCCGCGTTCCCCGCGGACGCACCCCGCAACCGGCTCGGCCTCGCCCGCTGGCTCACGCAGCCGGACCACCCGCTGCTCGCCCGCGTAACCGTGAATCGCCTGTGGCAGGCCTGTTTCGGCCGCGGCCTGGTCAAGACGGCGGAGGATTTCGGCAGCCAGGGCGACCGCGGCGAGAACCCGGAACTGCTGGACTGGCTGGCCACGGAATTCGTCCGCACCGGCTGGGACGTGAAGGCCCTGCTGCGCGTGAT
>JAURJO010000242.1 GCA_030832235.1 Verrucomicrobiota bacterium | reverse complement strand
GAGGCGATCGCGCGTGCTGAACCGCTCTCGCCCCAGGCTCACCTCAATCTCGCGCTCACGCTCGCCGCAGCCGGCCGCCCCACCGAGGCTCGCGCCAGCGCGAATACCGCGCTTCGACTGCAACCCAGTCTCGAGGCCGCGCGGCAATTGCTGGGCCGGCTGGAAGGACGCTGAACTCCGCGCGGCGATTCGGTTAATCCTTCGGAAGAGGAGCCCGACGGCCTCAGGCGAGATCAACCGGGTCGACGTCGAGCACTTGCACCATGTCGTCGGCCCATTGAAAGCCCGCGCGCAAGCGCTCCAGATCGGCCACGACCTTGGTCACGCCGGACGTAAAGTACCACACCTGCCAGCGGTACTCGTCCTTGATTTTCTCGATGGGCGACGCCGAGGGACCGCGCAACTCGACGCGGTCACCCAGCTCCCGCTCCACGAGTTTGCTCCACTGCTCCGCGTAGAACCGCAGCTTGTCGGGATTGGGTCCGCGGAAGAGGTGCTGGATCAGATGCCGGTAGGGCGGATAACGGAAACTGCGCCGCACCGCGAGTTCCCCGGCGGCGAAGCCCGCGAAGTCGGCGCGTTTGGAAAACTGGATCGCCTCGGATTGCGGCGTGAAGGTCTGCACGATCACTTCGCCGGCCCGGTCGCCGCGGCCCGCGCGGCCGGCTACCTGCACCAGCAGCTGGAACGTGCGCTCGTTGGCGCGGAAATCCGGCACATGCATCGAGATGTCGGCATCCACCAGGCCCACCAGAGTTACGTTTGGGAAGTCGAGTCCCTTGCCGATCATCTGCGTGCCGACCAGCACGTCGATCCGTCCGGCGCGGAACTCGGCCAGCACCTCGCGAAAACGGTTCTTCCGCGCCATCGTGTCGGTGTCCATCCGCTCCACCCGCGCCCGCGGCACGAAGCGTTGCACCGCCTCCTCGACCCGCTGCGTGCCGAGACCGCGCCAACGGATGTCGGGCGCCCCGCACTCCGGACAACGGTCCGGTGCGCCACGCTGGTCTCCGCACAGGTGGCAGCGCAGCGTCTCGTCGGTGCGATGGTAGGTCATCGCGATGCTGCAATGCGCGCAACCCTCCACGTGGCCGCACTGGCGGCAGAGCATCGACGACGAATAGCCGCGGCGGTTGATGAAGAGGATCGTTTGTTCGCGCCGCTCCAGCCGCTCGTGCATCGCGCGCACCAGCCGGTCCGAGAGTCCGGAGAAACCGCGCTTGCGGGTGACCTCGATCCGCAGGTCGACCACCTCGATGTGCGGCAACCGGCGGGCGTCGACACGGTTGGGCAGCTGCAGCAGGCGATACTTGCCGAGCTCGACGTTGGTGAAACTCTCCAACGACGGCGTCGCGGAGCCGAGCACCGCCACGGCGCCGGCCAGCTTGGCCCGCATCACCGCGACATCCCGCCCGTGGTACCGCGGCGACTCGCCCTGCTTGTAGGCCGGCTCGTGCTCCTCGTCGACGACCACGAGCCGGAGATTCCGCACCGGCGCGAACACCGCGGACCGCGCGCCGACCACCACCCTCGCCTCGCCCGTGGCCAGCGCCAGCCAGCCGTCGAGCCGTTCCCCCTCGCTCAGGTGACTGTGCCACACGACGCAGCGCTGCCCGCCCGCCACCGCCTCGAGCCGTGAACGCAACCGGGCGACGGTCTGCGGCGTGAGCGCGACCTCCGGCACGAGGAACATCACGCCGCCGCCCGCCCGCAGCGCGGCATCGATCGCCCGCAGGTAGACCTCGGTCTTGCCCGATCCGGTCACGCCGAGGAGCAGCGAAACCTTGAAGCCGCCCGCCGAGACGTCCGCCGCCAGCGCGTCGACCGCGGCCTGTTGCTCGGGATTCAGCGCGTGCGGCAACGCCTGCACCAGCTCGCCGGCGTCATGCCCGTCCGAATACGCCACGCGCTCCACGCGCCGCGCCTCCTCCCGCAGCCACCCGCGCTTAACCAGCGCCGCCGCGACGGCCGCCGTCATCCCGAGCCGCTGCAGCACGAGTCCCTTCGGCTGCGGCCGCACCTGCGCCGCGAGAAACCCGTACAGGCGCGCCTGCTGGGGCGCGCGCCGCGCCAGGGCTTCAATCTCCTCCGCGGAGGCCCGGTGCGCGATCGCCAGCAGCCGTTCCTGCCGGATCGTCGCCCCGCGCCGCACCGCCGCCGGAATCATCGTCTCGATCACCGAGTCGATGCCGCACGCGTAATAGCGCGCCATCCAGCGCGCGAGCTCGAGCAACTCCTGGGTGAACGCGGGGAACGGATAGGCCACCTGGGCGACGGCCTTCAGGCGATCGACCGGGAAGTCCCGCGGCGCGCCCATCTCACCGACCACGCCGAGCCGCAGCGTGTTCAGGATCGGCACCCGCACCAACGACCCCACCTGAACCTCGGCGCGCATCGGCTCCGGCACCCGGTAGTGCAGGACCTTATCGAAGCCCGCGAGGGGATGGACGCCCACGATCATCACGCCATCTCGCGGCGCCCGCGGGGCCGGTGCAAATTCAAACCCGCCCGCGCCGCCACGTGAGCACGAACCCGTTGACACCGGCGCGCGGCGAACACGACATTCGCCCCGTGACCAAGACGCAGGACCACGAGAAATTCCGGAGTTTCCTCGCCCGGAAAGGCCTGCGCGCGACCAACCAGCGCCTCGCCATCCTCGACGCCGCGCTCGCCCAGGCCGACCACTTCACGGCCGAGCAGCTGCTCGGTTACGCGCGCTCCATCGACGACTCCGTCGCCCGAGCCACCGTCTACCGCACGCTCCCGATCATGACGGAGAGCGCGCTCCTGCGGGAGGTCGATATCGGCGCCGGAGAGAAATACTACCGCGCGAACCGCACGGGTCAGGACGCGCAGGTGGCTCAAGTGGTGTGCCTCGACTGCGACCGGATCTTTGAGATCGGGGCGCCGTTCATGTCGTGGTACGGCAACTCCGTTTCCTCCAAACTCGGCCTCACGCCCGTCAGCCAGCGCCTGCAAGTGAGCGCGCGCTGCGACGCGTTGCGCGACACCGGCGCCTGCCCGCGACGGCCCGCCTCCCGTTCCTCCCATGCCCAAGCCAAAGGACCGCAGCGTCGAATTTGAGGTCGGCTTCTTCGAGTCGATCCTGCGCCGCAGCCCGCGCTACACGCGGGTGATAGAGATCCTCGGCGGACTCTACACGGAGCATGGCCGGATCGCGGACGGACTGCGCATGGACCGCCGTCTGGTTCGCCTGCAACCGTCGAATCCGACGGCGCACTACAACCTCGCCTGCAGCCTCGCGCTTTCGCGCCGACGGGCCGATGCGTTGCGCGTCCTGCGCCGGGCGGTGCAACTTGGCTACCGCGACGTGGAGTGGATGCTCCAGGATCCCGATCTCGAGGAATTGAAGGAGCACAAGGGCTTTCAGGCCCTGATCTCCGAAATTGATCCGCAGAGCTGACCGCGGATCACCCGTCGCTCAACCCACCTGCTGGCCGTAGGCCGCTGCGTCGAGCAGTTCTCCGCCCGCCGCCGGGTCCGCCGGCTTCAGCCGGATCATCCAGCCCTCGCCGAAAGGCGCGCGGTTCACGGTCTCCGGCGCCCCGTCGAGCGTCGCGTTCGCCGCGACCACGGTGCCCGCGACGGGAGCGTAAAGGTCGCTCGCGGCCTTGACCGACTCGACGACCCCGAAGGCCTCGCCCGCGCGGAGGGAGGCACCGACCTTCGGCAATTGCACGAAGGTGATGTCGCCGAGGGAATTCTGGGCGTAGTCGGTGATGCCCACGGTGACGGTGCCGTCGCTCTCGCGGCGGAGCCACTCGTGCGTCTTGGCGTAGCGAAGGTCGGCGGGGATATTGCTCATGTGGGGAAATTCAGGGCCACGGCCGGCGCCGGGCTCAAGCTCACGTTTTGCGCAGCGGGATGAACGGCGGGCACACCGGTTGGAGCGCGATGCGGGCGCCGCGAATATCCACCGCGAGCGCGCCGGCCGCCGCCGGGGTTGAAACGAGCGCCGATCCAATCGCCTCGTTGAGAATGGGGGAAAGCGTCCCCGACAACACGCGACCCACCGTGGCACCCGGGGTGTCAAGCACCGGGGTATCGGCGCGCACGATGCGCCGGTCGCCGGTGCGGAAGAACACGACCTTCCGCGTTCCCCCGCTTTCCTTCTCCGCCACCAACGCGGCACGACCGACGAAGTCGGCGCCCTTGTCGAGCTTCACGGTCCAGCCGATCCCCGCGGTGAGCGGCGAAATGTCGGCCGCGAGTTCGTGGCCGTAGAGCGGATAACCGGCCTCGAGCCGGAGGCTGTCGCGCGCGCCGAGTCCGGCCAGTTCCAACCCGCGCGGGCGTCCCGCCTCAAGCAGCGCGGCCGCGAGGGCGGGCGCATCGCCGGCGGCGTGGTAGAGTTCGAAGCCGTCCTCGCCCGTGTAGCCGGTCCGACTGGCGATGCAGTGCACTCCGGCGACTGTGGCCTCGGTGAAGTGGTAGTACTTAACGAGGTCGAGCTTCGCGCCGGTGAGCGACTGCACGATCGCGGCCGCGACCGGTCCCTGCACCGCCAGCAGGGCGTAGTCGGCCGAGCGGTCGGTCACAGTGACATCGAAGGCCGCCGCCTGCGCGCGGATCCAAGCGAGATCCTTGTCAATGTTGCCCGCATTGATGCACAGGAAAAAGTCCTCCGCGCCGCGCATGTAGACCAGCAGGTCGTCGACCACTCCGCCATCGGGCTGGCACATCGGCGTGTAGAGCACGCGCCCGGGGAAAAGCTTGGAGACATCGTTGGTGACGAGGTGGTTCAGGAACCGTGCGGCGTCCGGCCCGCGCACGTCGACCTCACCCATGTGGCTCACGTCGAACAGGCCCGCGGCGCGGCGCACCGCCTTGTGCTCCTCGAGGATGCTGCGGTACTGCACCGGCATCTCCCAGCCCGCGAAATCCACCAACCGGGCGCCGTGCGCCGCATGGAAATCCCGGAGAGGCGTGCGCTTCAATTCGCTCATGCGACGAGAAAGCCAGCGCCGCCGGCGCCGCCGCAAGGTTGTTTTAACGACGGCACGCCGGGATTCGGGTTGAGCGCGCCGCGCGGGAGCGCATGGCTCTCCGCGAGCCGCCATGACCACCCGCCCCGAGCTGTCCCTGCGCGAGAAAATCGGCCAGATGCTGCTGGTCGGATTCCGCGGCGCCATGCCCGCCGATTGCTCCCTCGTGGTGCGCGACATCCGCGAGCACCACATCGGAGGGGTCGTGCTCTTCGATCAGGACGTCGCCGACCCCACCCTCGGTCGCCGCAACATCCACTCGCCCGCGCAGGTGCGCGAACTGCTCGCCTTCCTGCAGGCGCAGTCCCGCGTGCCGCTCTTCACCGCGGTCGACCAGGAGGGCGGCCGCGTCAACCGGCTGAAACCCGATTACGGTTTCCCAGCCAGCATCTCCCACGAGGAACTCGGCCGGCTCGACGACGAGCGCGAGACCCACCGTCACGCGGCGACCACCGCCGACACGCTGAGAGCCGCGGGCTTCAACCTGAACCTCGCGCCGGTGGTCGACCTCGACGCCAATCCCGACAACCCGATCATCCGCGGCAAGCGGCGGAGTTTCTCCGCGGATCCCGGCGTGGTTGCGCGCCACGCGGCGGCGTTCGTCCGCGCGCACCGCGAGCGCGGCGTGCTGACCTGCGAGAAGCACTTCCCCGGACACGGCAGCGCGCGCGGCGACACGCATCTCGGACTGGTCGATGTCACGGCCACGTGGACCGAGCGCGAGCTGGAGCCCTTTCGCACCCTCGCCGCCGCGGGCCTCGCGGACATGATCATGACCGCGCACGTGTTCAACGCGCGTCTCGATCCCGACCGGCCGGCGACCCTCTCGTCCAAAGTGGTCACGGGTATCCTGCGCGAACGCCTTGGGTTCGACGGTGTGGTGGTGAGCGACGACATGGAGATGCGCGCGATCTCCAGCCGCTTCGGCTTGGAGGAATCGGTCCCCGCCGCGGTGGAGGCCGGCATCGACCTGCTTTGCTTCGGCAACAACCTCACTTACGACCCCGACATCGCGTCGCGCGCCGCGGCGATCCTCGAACGCGCCGTTACGTCGGGACGAATCCCGCTCTCGCGCATCGACACCTCCCACCGCCGCCTGCTGGCGCTGAAACGCCGCGCCGGTCTGATCCCCTGAACCCGCGCTTTCCATGAGCAACCCGACCCCGCCCGCCTCCACCCGCCCCTGGGCGTGGATCCCCACGCTCTATTTCGCGCAGGGCATTCCGTACGTCGTGGTGATGACGCTCTCGACGGTGGTTTATAAGAATCTCGGGATCTCGAACACCGACATCGCCCTCTACACCAGCTGGCTGTACCTGCCGTGGGTGATCAAGCCGCTCTGGTCGCCGCTGGTGGACATGTTCGGAACCAAGCGGCTCTGGATCGTGACGCTGCAGTTCGTGATCGGCGTGGCGTTCGCCCTCGTCGCGCTCACCCTGCCCGGGCCGGGCTTTTTCCGTCTTTCGCTGGCGGTCTTCTGGTTGATGGCGTTCGCCTCGGCGACACACGACATCGCCGCCGACGGCTTCTACCTGCTGGCGTTGAAACAGGGGCAGCAATCGGCGTTCGTCGGCGTGCGGAGCACGTTCTATCGCCTCGCGAGCCTGTCGGCACAGGGCGGCCTCGTTTACCTCGCAGGCCTCTGGCAGGAAAGAACCGGAAGTGTGGTGCAGGCGTGGGCGCTGGTGTTCAGCTTGCTGGCGGCGGTCTTTGTCGCAGTCGGCCTCCACCATGCCTTCGCCTTGCCGCGTCCGGCGGCGGATCAGCCGACGTCGGGCGGCGGCGGGCTGGTGAAGGACTTCCTCGGAGTGTTCGCCGCCTTCCTGCGCAAGCCCGGCATTCCGACGATCCTGGCGTTCCTGCTGCTCTACCGCCTCGGCGAGGCGCAGGCGTTGAAACTCCTCTCGCCCTTCCTGCTCGACGCCCGCGACAAGGGCGGGCTCGGCTTGAGCACGCGGGAAGTTGGCATCGTGTACGGCACGGTGGGCATCATCGCCCTGACGGTCGGTGGACTGCTCGGCGGCTGGGCGATTTCGCGCCGTGGACTCAAGGCGATGCTCTGGCCGATGATCCTCGCGACCCACGTGCCGGTGGCGGTTTTCCTCCTCCTCGCACTTTACCAGCCCACCAGCCTGGGGCTCATCGGCGGCGCCCTCGCCGTGGAACAGTTCGGCTACGGCTTCGGGTTCACCGCTTACATGCTCTATATGATGCTCGTGGCCGACGGCCCTCACAAGACGGCCCACTACGCGATCTGCACCGGCTTCATGGCCCTCGGCATGATGCTGCCCGGCATGGCCGCCGGCTGGATCGAGGATCGGATCGGCTACGTGAAGTTCTTCGCTTGGGTGCTGGCCTGCACCGTGCCGTCGTTCGTTGTCATCGCCCGGCTCAAGATCGATCCGGAGTTCGGCCGCAAGGCGCAGACCTGAGGCGGCGGCTCAGTACAAAAGGTAAGGCTGCCGCTCGCGGCGGAACGCGTCCTCACCGGCGCGCCAGCCCGTGATGATCTCGGTCGCCGGGCGCCCCGCCTGCAGGACCTCCCGCGTCGCCGCGGTGCCGTTCACCTTATCGAACATGTCGAACTTCTTCCCGGCCTTCACCGCTTCCGCGAAAAGATCCCGCCCCGCCACCTTTCGCAGTGCCTCGAGTGCGTGGTAATTGATCGCGGTCAGCGGCGCGCCCGCCGGATCCGTGAAGTGGAGCTGCACGCCGCCGATCACCTCGTCCTTGAACGCACCGTAATACGGCTTGTACGTGAGCGGACGAAAATGCACCCCGGCGATCCCGCGCGCGTT
>JAURJO010000241.1 GCA_030832235.1 Verrucomicrobiota bacterium | reverse complement strand
CTGGTCCGCGGCTTCCTTGGTGAGGCGGGTCCACGGGATCGCACGCAGACGCGCCGCGGCGATGGGCTCTCCTGTCGCCTCGCAGATCCCGTAAGTGCCGGCCTCGATCCGCCGGAGTGCCGCGTCGATCTCGGCCAGTTCGGATTCCTCGAGGGCGAGCGTGGTGCGCAGGACCCGCAACTCGAGCTCGTCCTCCGTGAAGTCCAACGCGTCGGCGCCACCCCGTTCGTGCGGCGCGCGGGTCGCGGTCTCATGTTCGTCCCGCGCGCGGAGCAACTCGTCGCGCAGCCGGAGGAGGGTCTTCCGGTGCCAGGCCCACCGGGAGGTTTCGTGTCCAGTGGTCGTCTTCATGGCACCCCATTCTAAACCGACTGCGCCCGGCGGCTCCTCGCCGGTTGGCGCTCTCTGCGCGGAAATTGCCTCAGAACGAGCCGAACCACGAATGGACACGAAGGCACACGAATGGGGCGCGCCCAGCGCGCGAGCCCCGTTGAGGTCGCAGGTTGAAGTGGAGGCCGATGAACCGATTTTTCCCTGGATCCGTTTCCGCGCGTTCCGCCTGTTCCGTGGGCACTCCGGCTTTCGCGTCTTTGGTGGGTTTCGTGGTTCACCACAGCCATCTATTCCGAATCGCTCCGTGGGTTTTTTAACCACGGATGGACGCGGATTTAAACGGATAGATCGGATTCTTGGACACGCCGCCTGTTCCCTCACTCCCCGACACCTTCCCTCATCCCTCCCAGCGCGTCGTAACTGGAACGAGGCTTCGCTCCCCGTAAAGCCGCGCGTGGCGTTCCGTGGATCCACCCGTTTTCGCGCCTTCGGTATTTTTTGTCGTTAATCCCTCGTTTCCCCAGGCCGGTGAGGGCAGGGCGGCGCAGGCGGCCGCGATCACCTGAGAGATCGCGAAGCCCAGCAGCCACCAGAAGGCGGCGCCCATGAACCCGTAGCTGTGCAGGCCCACTCCGAGCATGTTCACCCCGAACCAACTCCATGCCGTGACGATGTTGCCCATCACTGCCAGCATCGCGAAACCCCGCTGCCGCACCAACCCGGCCGCGCGTGCGTGCAAGGTGATCGCGTTCCACAGCACGATCAGCAGCGCGCCGTTCTCCTTCGGGTCCCAGCCCCAGAAGCGCCCCCAGGATTGGTCAGCCCAGATACCGCCCAGCACGGTGCCGGTCACGTTGAACAACAGCGCGAAGCACGTGACGCCGTAGGTCATGCGCGTGAGCGCATCGGCGGTGGGCGTGTCGAGACCACGCGTGAACACCGCGCGGCCGATGTGCACCAGAGCGAGGAAACCGGCGAGGAACGTCGCGGAATAGCCCGCCGTGATGGTCACCACGTGCGTCGCCAGCCAGAAGTTCGAGTCCAGTACCGCCCGCATCATTTCCAGCGTGTCCCCGCCCAGCGAGAGGTGGTGCGCGATCAGCAAAGTGCCGAAGCCCAGCAGACCGCCGGCCGCCGCTGCCAGCGCGCGACGGTGGAGTATCTCCAGCCCGAGGCAGATCGCCACCGCGCCCCAGCCCACGAAGAGCGCGGACGAGTAGAGATTCGTGACCGGCGGACGCGCCTCGAGCCACATGCGTGCGACGACGCCGGCAGTCGTGATCGCGAACGCGATCGCCAGCAGGCCCAAGGCCACGCGCCCGAGGACCTCCGGCCAGCGTAACCATGAGAGAGCGGCGGCGAGAAATGCCGCCACAAAGAGCACCATGCTGGTGTGAAACGGTTGCGCCGCATTGAAGCGCGTCTCCACCCGCAGGCGGAGGGGAGTTTCGGGCCGGCGGGAATCGAGAAGGGAATGCAGTTTCCCGATCGCCGCGTTGAACGCCGCCACATCCGCCGCACGCCACGCCCGGCCCAATTCCGCATGGGCGCGGGCCACCGGATCCATGGCGCCGGAAGCCAATCCTTCGCGCCACGCCGTGGGCAGTTTGCGCCATGCTTCCGGGGGCTCACCGGGCCGAGCGGGGACGAGATGCAACGAGGCGAATTCCTCCTGCACAGCGAACGCGCGGGCGAGGCGCTCCGCCTCGCGGGGCGCGAGTTCGCCTTCCTTCGTCTCCGCGCGGGCGAGGCGGTCCAGTTCGCGCTCCTCGTCGGCCGCACCGGCGCTCATCCGCAGGCCTTGATGGATCGCCACCGCGCGGCGCAGTTGGATCACCGCGTTTTGAAACGCGTTTCGCAACGCCGGCTCCACTGCCTCGGCCAACCGGGCCTGCCGGTCGGCCTCGCTGAGGTGCGGACGCAATTGCCCGAGCGAAAAGCGCTTTCCACCTGCTCCCGCCGCCGGCTCCAGCTTCAGCAGCGCAAGGAGGTCCGGGTGGGTGATCTCAAAAACGGGCGCGAGTTCGGCCCGATCGGGGCGGTGCAAAACGTCGAGCAGCCACGCCGTGGGCGTGATCTCAAGGCCGGCGGCGTCCTCCACGCGCTGGCGGCCTTGCAGCAGCAGGAGCGAGGTGCGCGCGACCGTATCGAGCGGTTTGACCCGGCCGTTCAAAAGTACCGGCAAGCGAGCAAAACCCGGGAGATCGTAGGCACTGGTTTCACGCGGCGCACGGAGGGTCAGCGCCACCAGGAGCGCGGTCGCGAGAAGCACCGCGGCAGCGATCCTCCGCGCGACGCGCTGTTCGGCGCGGATCGGCATGGTCCCGGCGGGGGAGGGTGCGGGGGATTCCGTTTTTCGGCGGACCGTGAACGCGGTGAGGTGACGTCCAAACTCCAGCAAGAGCCCGGCGGTCATCAGCGCGCAGGCGAGGTAGGGAACCCACCAAGCGGGGTTCCTCACGACGTGCAGGATGCTGGTCCGGTCGTTGTCGGCAAAGCCCGCCTGGTAATGCGCGAGGCCGCCGTGCCGCAGCGGGTTGTTCATCGAGACCACGACCTCGCGTCCCATCCCGTCGGCCCCCTCGTTGCGCACGCGCAGGCGGCTGGAGAAGTTACGCGGGATCTCGGTGCCCGGGTAACGATCGTGGCTGAACTTGAGCAGGGTGAGCGTGTGAGGCAGCGGCAGGCGGCGGGGGCGCAGGGTGATCCGCCAGTTACGGCCGGCGTGGGATAATTCCTGGGCTTCAGCGAGCAGCGGCGAGACCAGCCAGATTCCGAGCGAGCCTTCCGGCCCGGTCAGTTCCAGGTAGGCGGAGGGTACGTTACGCTCCTTCGGGTTGGCGCTGGGCGGTCGTGGCGCGGCGACGACCTCGCGTCCGATGCCTTCGGAGGCGAGGTTGGGGCCGTCACCGTTTCTCGGATGCAGGGAGGAGTTCGGATAATGCGCTCGCGGGATCACGCGGAACGGTAGTCGGGGGTGCTGCACCGGCGTCTTGGCGGCGAGGAATGTCTCCGGCACCGCGGTCACTTCGTCGAAACGCGGATCACTGGTTTCGATCAGGGCGAGTTCGAAGTCGCGCGGGCTCTCCGCGAAGGAGCGCGTCCCGCCCTCGGTGAGCCGCACGCTGAAGTCGCGCTGCCACCATCCGGAAGCGATTTCGCCCGTCAGCAGGAGGATCAGCCCGAGGTGGGAGAGCAGCAGCCCCGACTTCCGCCCGGTCCACGCGAAGCGCGTGGCGAACGCGGCGACGAGGTTGAGCAACAAGAGTCCGCCGATCGTGTAGCCGCCGGGAAACAACGGGACCGTCAGGGAACCAACCCGTGTGAAGACGACAAATGAACGGAAATACTTCTCCTGCACGGTCCAGATCCCGAGGTTCACCTGGTCGAGCGTGGCGGCGAAGATCAGGACGAGGCCGAATCCCAGCAACGCGAGGGTGAGCTGCAGAGACGCGAATGGCGCGATGGCCTCCGCGAACCCGGGAAACGAGCGGCGGGCGGGCGGGACGGAGCCGGCGGGTGGGTTCACGTGCGCCATCCTCGCAGATCACGCGGCGGGGCCGCTGCGCGGATCTTGCGGAGGGCTGCTCCCCCCTTGGGTCTGGTGAGCCAGTCCGATCTCCGCGCAAGGGTTGCGTGCAAGATCGCAAGCCCTGCACAGCCGTCCTGACACGCTTCGGGCATGCTCGGCTGGCAGCGCGATCGCCCTCATCGCCACCCATGAAAAACGAAATCAAATTCATCTTCGCCGGCTTCGTCGTCACCGCCGG
>JAURJO010000240.1 GCA_030832235.1 Verrucomicrobiota bacterium | reverse complement strand
TGGGTGCGACGGGCTCCGCGCGGGTGGACACGTTTTCGAGCTCGTTGCCGCTCATGGTGGTCGACGTGCACGGCAGCGGCGGGATGGAGAAGGACGGTCGGGAGCGCGCGGGATGGATCTACGCGTGGAATCCGCCCTCCGCCGGCGCCACGGCGCTGACGGGTGCGCCCGCGGTCGCCACGCCGCTTGCGATCAACGTGCGCGGCTCCTCCTCCGCCGAGTTTCCCAAGAAGGGCTACACGGTGAGGCTCCTCGACGCAGAAGGACGGGACAACGCCAAGGGGCTGTTCGGCCTGCCTTCCTTCGACACCTGGGTGCTGGTGGGGCCCTGGACTTACGATCCCACCTACCTGCACAACGTGCTGATGTACGACCTGTCCGGACGGCTGGGCCACTGGGCGCCGCGCACGCAGGCGATCGAGTTGTTCCTCAACACGGACGGCGGCGATCTGGATCAGGCCGATTACGCGGGGATCTATATCCTGACCGACGCGCTGCGGATCGCTCCCGGTCGCGTCGATCTCGCGACGCTAAGTTCGAAGGATATCTCGGGGGCGGACGTCACCGGCGGGTACCTCATGAAGTTCGATGTGCCGGCAGCGGAGGACTTCAGCTTCCAGACCAGCCGCAATTATCCCGGGGCGCCCAACGCGCTGATCGTGACGAGTCCCGGCGGGCAGGATCTGGTTCCCGCCCAGAAGGACTACATCCGTTCCTACGTGCAGGGCTTCGAGGACGCGTTGCACGCCGATCTGGCGGCGGGCTGGCGGCAACGCACGCACCTCGACTTCATCGAACGCGACGCGTGGGTCGACTATCACCTTTTGAACACCCTCTCGATGAATGCCGACGGGTTCATCCGGAGCGCTTACATGCACAAGGACCGGCGGGGAAAACTGGTCGCGGGTCCGCTCTGGGACTACGACCGCGCGCTGGGCGGCGGCGACCCGCGCACCGTCATCCCCGAGGCATGGTCCGTGGGTGCCGGCGCGGTCGACCCCTGGACTTACGGGTGGTGGGGCCTGCTGGCGCAGGACCCCGATTTCCTGCAGGCGTGGATCGACCGCTGGCAGCGGCTGCGGCGCGACGAGCTTTCCGCCCGCAAACTCGCCGAGATCGTGGACGGCCACGCGCAGCGGATCGGTGCGGCCGCGGCCGCGCGGGATGCCGTACGGTGGCCCGACAATGCGAGCCGCTTTCCGGGCGGATGGGCGGGCGAGGTGGAAAATCTCAAGGACTTCCTGCGGAGGAAGACGGCGTGGATCGACGCGAAATTCGCCCTGCCGCCCGAGATCACCAACGCGGGAGGAGTGCTCACGCTCACGCCCGCACCAGGCGCGCAGGTGGCCTACACCACGGACGGTTCCGATCCGCGCGCTTCCGGAGGCGGGGTCGCGGCCGCGGCGAAGCTTTCCTCCTCCCCGGTGCGCTTGCCCAACGCCTCCAATCTACAGGCGCGCACCTACCGCACCGCCTCCGGCCCGCTGCCTTCCAGCCCGTGGAGCTCGCCGGTCGCCAACCCGGGCCGGCTCGTGAATCTTTCCCTGCTCACGGAATTGGCGGCGGGCGAATCTTTCACGCTGGGTTTTGTCGTCGGAGGAACGGGCACAACCGGGAGCAAGCCGCTCCTCGTGCGCGCCGCCGGCCCCTCCCTCGGCCAGCTGGGTGTGTCCAACTCCCACGCGGATCCCAAGCTGGAGCTCTTCGTCGGTCCGGCGAAAGTCGGCGAAAACGACAACTGGGGCGGATCCTCCGCGGTGGCCGGCGCCTTCCTCCAGGTCGGAGCGTTCGCCTATTCCGGCGCCTCGTCGCGCGACGCCGCGGTCTTCGACGCCGCCGTGGCGGCGGGCAACAACTCGGTGATCGTGTCGGGCGTGGGAAACGCGGCGGGCACCGTCATCGCGGAGCTTTATGACGCCTCGCCATCCGCGACCGCCGGTCAGGCGACACCGCGGCTCGTGAATGTCTCGGTGCTGAAGTCGATCGGATCGGGCCTGACGGCCGGCTTCGTGCTGGGGGGCGGCTCCAACCGTGGCGTCCTGGTGCGCGCGATCGGGCCGACTTTGAAAAAAATCTTCGGGGTCGCGGGGACAGACGACGATCCCCGGCTCACGCTGTTCTCGGGAGAGACCAAGGTTGCCTCCAACAACGACTGGGGCGGGCAGGCGTCGCTCAAGGCGGCATTCACCTCGGTCGGTGCGTTCGCGCTGCCGGATGGCTCCAACGACGCGGCCCTGGTGGCCACCCTGCCGCCCGGAAACTACACGGTGCAGGTGGCCGGGGAGAAGGCCGCGGGCGGTATCGTTCTGGTGGAAATCTACGAGCTGCCCTGATCAGGGCAGGCTCACGTCGACGTGCTCGCCGGGCAGCAGGTTCATCCCCGCTGGCACCGCGAGGACGACGCGCAGGGCGGACTCGATCGGCTGGTTGGGCGGAAGATGCAGCGCCGCGACCAGCGACGGGGCGATCGGTTCCATGGCGGAGCCGACCTGAAGGACCTTGGCCTCGCCGGAGACCCGCGGGCTGCCCCGGGTGGTCACCGTGGCCACCGCGCCCGGCTTCGGCGTCGCGGTGACGGGCTGGCGCAGAAAGCCGGTGATTCGGGCGGGCTTGGTGGCGTTGATGCGGGCGATGACCTCGCCGGGCACCACGGTCTCCCCGGGGCGTCGCAGCACGAGCGAGACGACGCCGTCGATCGGGGCAATCAGGGGTTCGGGGCGAAGCTGCTCCTCGGCGAGCTTCAGCTTGGCCTCCTGCACCTTGATGGCGGCGGCGACGGCGGTTTCGGAGGAAAGCCCCGCGGCCTGCTGTTCGGGCGTGCTGAAGCCGCGGATGCGCGGCTCGATCTGCGCGATCATCGCCGCTTGTTCCTTGCTTTGGCGTGAGAGCGCGTCGCGGTTGATTTTGATCTGATCAAACGCCTCCGCCGTGATCATACCCGAACGGTGGAGCGGCTCGAACCGGGCCAGTTCCGCCTCGGCCAGTTGCAGTTTGCCCTGCAAGCCGGCCAGCTCGACGCGGTAGCCCATCCAGTCCAGCTGCAGGCGTTCAAACTCGAGGGCGACGCGCTGGCGGTCGGTGACACCCTGCATGGTGGCGGCGATCATGGCGATCTCGGCCCGGATCACGGCGAGGGTGGAGTCGAGCAGGGCGGGGTTGGTCCCGGCCACGTGACCGATCACCTGGCCCGCCTTCACGGGCTCCAGCATGCCCACCTTCAGGGCCACCAAGGCGCCGGCTTGCGTGGAGCGGATGTCGGCGCCGACGACCTCGGCCTCGGCCACGAGGGAGGCCGGGGTGACCCAGCGGGACCACAGCACGGCGGCCACGATCACGCCGATCGCGAAGACGGTGCGCGGGAGGTAAACCAGACGGACCTGGCGCCAGCGTTGCGCCGGCGGGGTGGGGATGGGCGGGAGGGGGCGGGTTTCCATGCGCTCAGATCTCCGATTCGTCGGCCGCCTGCACGCTCGAGACTCGGTTCACGCCGGGCAGGTCGGCGAGTTCCTTGAGAAGTTCGGCGGCGCGCGAGGGATCGCGCAGGAGCACTCGGTAGGAGAGGTCCGATCCTTCCATACCGGATCCAAAATGCTGGTTGGCGACGTGCACGCGCAGGCTATGGCGTTCCAGCAACTGGCGGACGTCGACGAGTTCCGCCTGCGGGCGCATCCAGCGGACGTTCAGAATCAGGTCGAACCGGTGGCGCGTGCCCGAGGCGGTCATCCAGAGGTAGATGAACAGCGTGGCGACGAGGAGGGCGCCGATCACTGCGGTCGAGAATTTCTGCGTGCCGCAGGCGGTGCCCAGAATGATCACCGCCAGCACATACGACGTGTCGAGGGTGTCGCGGAGGGCGTTGCGGAATCGGATCACCGCAAAAACCGCGATCAATCCGAATGCCGTGACGAGGTTGTTCGCCATGATGAGCAGGACCAGCGAGACGAGCACCGGCAGCACGATGAGCGAGACGACGAACGACCGGGAGTAAGAGACGCCCGAGTGCGTGATGACGTAGACCCAGGCGAAGAGCTGGCCGGTCAGGAAGGAGAGCAGGAGCCCGAGCAGCAGCGTTCCGAAGCTGGTCGGGGCGGAGGCGAAGTCTCCCAGCAGGAAAGTGTTCATTGGCGATTCGG
>JAURJO010000239.1 GCA_030832235.1 Verrucomicrobiota bacterium | reverse complement strand
GAGGTGGTACGCCCCGCCCTGGTAAAGGGTCACGACGTCGCTGCGCAGGCCGGTCTTCGCGAGGGATTCCTTCTCGATCTCCGCGATCACCTTGCGGCGCGCCGCCGCCGCCTCGCCCCCGGCGAGACCCGCCGGCACGCCGGCGTTCACCCGCGCCGTGACGTCCTCGATCGACTGCAGCACGTTCAGCTCGAGGTCCACCGCCTTGCGCTCCTCGGCGGGCGTGCGCGCGAGGAAGCCGTCGCGCAGGTAGTTGTTCCGCTCGTCGCTCAGCTTCTGGATGTCGTCCGAGGCCACGTGGTGGTTCGTGATCACGAGTCCGTCGGCCGACACGAACGACCCCGATCCGCCGCTGTTGAAGCGCACCGACGATTTCATCAGGTGCTCCAGCCAGGCGTCGGTAAGATCGAAGCCGTACTTGGCTTTCACCTGCGCGCGGGGCGGCGCGGAGTACAGCCACATGCCCTCGTCGGCGCGGACCGGCGCCGCGGCAAGCGCGAGGAGCAGGGGAGGGAGGATAACGCGGAGTTTCATGGTGGCGAACAGGTGGCCGACGCCGGCCGGTGGCGCGAGGAGAAAGCCGGCGGCCGGCGGGGCCGGGGTCCCGTCATTGGGCTTGCCCGTCGCGAGGTCATGAAATCGGCTTTCGCCGGGACGGCCGCGGTACTTCCGCGACGCGTTCCACCAAACCTATGAACCTACGCACCCAGCGCATCCGCGCGGCCGGCCTGCTGGCCCTAGCCGTCGCCTGCTCCGTTCCGTCCGCCTCCGCGCAAGTCGCACCGGCCGCCAAGCCGGCGACTGCCGACGAGTCGCTCAAGCTCGAGAAGTTCGTCGTCACCGGCTCGCTCATCAAGCGGGTCGAGGGCGAGGGCGCTCTCCCGGTCGTCTCCCTCAAGCCCGAGGAGATGGAGTTCCGCGGCATCACCTCGGTCGAGCAGATGCTGATGGAGCTCAACATCAACAGCAACGGCCTCGACAACCTCGCGTCCAACGCCGACGTCGTCGCCGGCCAGCAGCGCGGCAACAACGGCGCTACTTCCGCCAACCTCCGCATGCAGGGCGCAGGTGCCACGCTCATCCTCCTCAACGGCCGCCGCGTTTCCTCCCACGGTCTCAACGGCGGTGTCGTCGACCTTAACCAGATCCCGTTCTCTGCCATCGAGCGCGTTGAGGTCCTCAAGGACGGTGCCTCCGCCATCTACGGCACCGACGCCGTCGGCGGCGTGATCAACTTCATCGTCAAGACCAACTACCAGGGCCTCGCGGCCAGCGCCGCGGCGGACGTCACCGAGGACGGCGGCGCCAACATCTTCCGCTACTCGCTCGTCGGCGGCTGGGGCGACGTCAACCGGGACGGCTTCAACCTGATGACCTCGGTGTCGCTCTCGAACTCGACCGCCCTGCGTGGCGACCAGCGCGACTTCGTGAACACCTTTCAGGTCAACCGCGGCCTCTCGCCCGACACACGCGGCACGCCGATCGCGACCGCCTTCGCCATTTCGACGCTCTACACCGCGCTGAGCCGCGACAACATCGACAACACCGGTCGCAGCACGGGCCCGGCCGACCCGCAGAACCCCGCGTTGCGCGTCAACGGTATCAACTACGTCGATCTCCCCAACGGCCCCGGCTACGCGGGCCTCGACGGCATGGGACCGTACGACGAGGTGCTGTGGGCTTCGCCGGCCTCCAAGTATGGCTCGGCCTGGGACACCGGTCGCGCGGCGGTGCTGCAGCAGCCGGTGAAGAACACCAACGTCGTCTCGCGCGCCACGTTCAAGCTCGCCGAGCGCCACCGGCTCTTCGTCGAGGGCGTGTTCGGCCGCAGCGCGTCCACCAAGAGCTTCTCGCCCAACCAGTGGTCGAGCGGCACCGGCGCCACCACGACCGCGATGGACGGCCGCACCGTCGTTCCAAATCCGCTCTACAACATGGCGTACCCCAGCACGGGCGCGAGTTACAACAAGGTGTTCAACACGCTCGCCGGCTACTTCCCGGCGCTCGCGGCCAACCGCGGCGCGCCGATCGCCTTCCGCTGGCGCTCGCTACCGCTCGGCAACCGCGGCTTCACGACGACGACCGACACTTATCGCGGCATGGTGGGTCTCGAGGGACCGCTCGGCTTCCTTTCGCAGTGGGACTACCGCGCCGGCGCCTCCCGCGCCCAGAGCCGCGGCAACTCGCTCCTCACCAGCGGCTACGTTTACACGCTGCCGTTCGTGAACCTGATCAACACCGGCGTCGTCGACGTGTTCTCCTACACGCAGACGCCCGAGGCGATGGCCGCGATCGACAAGGTCCGCGCCAACGGCGTGCGCCTCTACGGCGGCACCTACCGCACCGACCATGCCGACTTCTCCGCTTCCGGCCCCGTCACGAAGCTGTTCGCCGGCACCATCCAGGGCGCGGTGGGCGTCGACTGGCGCGAGGAGAGCTTCTTCTTCTCCGGCGACACCCGCACCAACCTAAACTCGGCCGATGCGCTGATCTTCAACGCGCCGTTCGACAACTCGCTCGCCACCGCGGGCACGCTGAAGCGCGTGATCAAGGCCGCGTACGCCGAGCTGCAGATCCCGATCCTGCGCGGGCTCGATTTCAACGCCGCGGGCCGCATCGACCAGTACACCGGATTCGGTTCCTCCAAGAACCCGAAGTTCACCCTGCGCTGGGCGCCGAACGACGCGTTCCTCGTCCG
>JAURJO010000238.1 GCA_030832235.1 Verrucomicrobiota bacterium | reverse complement strand
TGGCCGAGATCGCCGAACGCAGCTCGCCGGTCTCGGTCATGCCGCCGATGCTGGGCATCCTGCAGCCGCGCGAGATCCGTGACGTGGTGGGTTACCTAGCCTCGCTCAAGGGCGCCCGCGCGCCCCGGAAGCGCGACGCCGGTAATGGCGAGTGATTCAGCGAGGGGACGCGGCGCCCGCGGCGGATAAGGCTGAAATCGCCAAGGCCGAAGGGTCTTTCGAATGGCCCCGCGATTTTAACCGCGGATCACGGGCACGGATTGAAGAAACCGCCGATGCCTTTCCGAACTTTCCGCCCTTCAGTTCAAGGTGCGATGGTTCGTGCGGTGTTCTTGAATCGCCCCCGCGAGGGGCGCTCAACCACGGATGGGCTTGGTGTAGCCGAGGCCGTTCGCCTCGGACCATTCTGTTGGCCCGACGGCCGTCTTGTCCTCCATAGGCCCGGCGAAGAGGGAAGGCCCGGCGAAGAGGGAAGGCAGTCGCGAGGGTAGCAGACTGCCGCCGCGGATTTCTCCGATCACGCAGCTGACTGCGAAGTTCGACTAAACCCCCGTCCTTTTCGCGGCTTGAGGCGAGGGGGGTTGTCGGCAGTTTCGCCGCAGCCCCGATGCGCACGCCTCGCGTCCTTATCACTCTTTTTTTCACAGCGGTCTGGTCCGCGTTCGCGGCCGCGCCGGCCGGTGAGGTGCGGCGTCCGAACGTTTTGTTTGTCCTCGCTGACAATTGGGGCTGGCCGCATGCCGGAGTGCTCGGAGATCCGCTGGCGCAGACTCCGGTATTCGATCGGATCGCGCGGGAGGGCGTCGTTTTCAACCACACGTTCTGTCCGGTGCCGTCCTGCTCGCCGACGCGTTCCAGCCTGCTGACCGGACGCGCCGCCCATCAGCTGGCCGACGCGGCGAGCCTGTGGAGCAAGTTCGACCGCGGCCACCGTGTCTTCACCGACCTGTTGCGCGAGGGCGGTTACGAGGTCGGCATGACCGGTAAGGGCTGGGGGCCCGGCAACCACAAGGACTTCGGCTGGCCCGAAAATCCGGTCGGCGCCGAGCACGCGAGTTTTGAGGCCTTTCTCAAGCAGCGCGATCCGCGGCGGCCCTTCTTTTTCTGGCTGGGTAACACCGATACCGCACGCCACCGCTGGCGTTACGACCCGGAGGGTTGGGAGGGGCTCGACGCGGCGAAGCTCAAGGTCCCGCCGCAATTCCCCGACGATCCCGTCACGCGTTCGACGCTCATGGCCTATTACGCGAGCGTACGGAACATGGACCGCGCCGTCGGCGAGGACATTGCTAGGCTGGAAAAGCTCGGCCTGCTCGATGACACGGTCGTCGTCTACACGAGCGATAACGGCTGGCAGATGCCGCGCGGGCTTGCCAATTGCTACGACACCGGCACGCGGGTTCCGTTCGCGGTGCGCTGGGGGCGCCGGCTGGCGGCGGGAAGCGTGCGCGATGAATTCGTGAGTCTTACCGATCTTGCGCCGACGTTCGTCGAGCTCGCGGGGCTGCCGGTCGAACCGCACGTGACCGGCCGCAGTATCGCGGGTTTGATTCTTGGCCGCGAAGATTCGGTGCGCCGCGACGCCGTCTTCCTTGAACGCGAGCGCCACGCGAACGTGCGTCGTGGAGATCTCAGCTACCCGGTGCGGGGCATCCGCACGAAGGACTTTCTCTATCTCTGGAACCTGCGCCCCGACCGCTGGCCGGCGGGCGACCCGGAACTTTATCACTCGGTTGGGCCCTACGGTGACGTCGACCTTTCTCCGCTGAAGGACCTGCTGGTGGGCGGGGCCGCGCGGCCCGACCTCGCGCCGTTTCGCGCGCTGTCGCTGGAGCGCCGCCCGACCGAGGAGCTTTACGACCTGAGGAGCGACCCTCATCAGGTGAGCAACGTGGCCACCGATGCATCCTACGCCGACCTGCGCCGGGAGTTGCGCGAGCGCGTGCAGCGCTGGATGCGCGAGACCGCGGATCCGCGCGTCGACCCGGCCTACGACGGTTGGGATCTCATGCCGTATTTCGGCCCGCCGGCGCGCACGTCGGAAGCAGCCGCCAAGTCCAAGGGCGCCAAGACTCCGCGAGGTGCGGCCCCGCGTTGATTTTCCCCATGAACACCCCGTCCCTGCTTCGTTTGGTCGTGCCGTTTCTGCTCGGCGCGCTCTCCGTGTCGGCCGCGCAACCGCTGCGCTCGGTCGCGATAACCGTGGGTGACCTCGGTAACCCGTTCTTCGTGCAGATCGCCAAGGGTGCGGAGGCCAAGGCGCGTGAATTGGGCGGTGCGGGGGTGAAGGTCACCGCGGTGTCGTCGGGTTATGACCTCAACCAGCAGACGAACCAGATGGAGGATTTCATCGCGGCGAAGGTCGACCTGATCGTGCTCAATGCCGCCGACACCAAGGGTATCGCGCCCGCGGTGCGGAAGGCGCGCGCCGCCGGCATCGTCGTGGTGGCGGTCGACGTCGCCGCGGAGGGCGGAGTGAACGCGACGGTGATGTCGGACAACGTGCAGGCCGGCCGCGTGGCGGCCGAGTACCTGGTGAAGCGTCTCAATGGTAAAGGCAGCGTGGTGATCATCAACGGCCCGCCGGTCTCCGCCGTGGCGGACCGCGTGGCCGGCGCCGAGGCGGTGTTTCGCGCGACACCTGGCATCCGGCTTCTTTCACGCGATCAGAACGCGGGCGGCAATCGGCAGGGTGGCATGAACGTGATGACGGATCTGCTGACCGCGCACCCGCAGATCGACGCGGTCTTCGCTATCAACGATCCTTCCGGGCTCGGGGCGGCGCTGGCGCTCCGTCAGGCGCGGCGCGAGAACGTGATCGTGGCGGCGGTGGACGGCGCGCCCGACGCGGAGAAGGCGCTGCGCGACGAGAAGAACGCGTTCGCCGCGTCCGCCGCACAGGATCCGTTCACCATGGCGGGCAAGGCGGTCGAGGTCGGATTCGGCATCCTCCAAGGCCGGCCGGCGCCCGAGGGTCGCGTGCTGGTGCCGGTCTCGCTCATCACGCGGGACAACATCGCGGGCTACCGCGGCTGGACCAACAAGTGAGCTCCGCGCCTTTCCGCGCTTGAACGCCGACGAATACCTGAAACTCGCGGAGGTGGAGGACCGGATGTGGTACTTCCGGTCGCTGCACGCCCACGTGGCGCGCGAGCTTGTGCGGATGCGGTCAGGCGGCGGCGATGTGCTCGACGCCGGCTGCGGCACCGGCGGTCTCATCCTCCGGCTTCGGGAGGCCAACCCCGCGTGGCGTTTCGCGGGCATCGACTTCATGCCGCTAGCGTGCGAATTGGCGCGGCGGCGCTGCGGGGAGGGGACCGACATCCGCGAGGCTTCGATCACCGCGCTGCCGTACGCCGACGCCAGCTTCGACGCCGTCGTGTCGGCCGACGTCGTCTGCCAGGTGGGGAACCCGGAGGTGGCCGCCGCCGAATTCATGCGCGTACTCCGACCGGGCGGCGTGGTCGTGATCAACGTGCCCGCCTATCGCTGGATGTGGTCGTACCACGATGACTCGTGCCAGACGAAGCACCGCTACACGCGCCCCGAAGTGGCGGCGCTCCTGCGCGGCGCCGGTTTCGCGGGGACGCGCACCACCCATTGGAACGCGCTGCCTTTCCCGGTAGTGTGGGCGAAGCGTAAACTTTTCCGCACGCCGGCCGACACCAGCGATGTGAAGGATTACCCGCGGATCATCGACACGGCCTTCGGCGCCTTGATGGCGGCCGAGCACGCGTGGCTGGAGCTTGGTGGCACGTGGGCGTGGGGCACGTCGGTTTTCGGCGTGGCGCGCAAACCCGCAGCGACCGGCAACGCCGCGCGGCCATGATGGCGCTCGCGGCGTCCGGCGCGCTCCTGCTCCACGTTTTCCTGTGGGGAGCCGGAGCGGCGATGCTCGCCATGCCGCGGCCCTGGCGGCGGTTCTGGCCGGTGCTGGCGCTACCCGCGGGGCTAACGCTCCAGTCGGTGGTCGTCTGGGCCGGCGCTTGGGCGAATCTCCGCGGAACCGACGCCTACGGAAAATGGAGCCTCGTGGTTCCGCTTCTCCTCCTGGCCCCGGGCGTCGCGCGGGTCGGCGCGTGCCGGATCCGTGTCGACCTCGCACGCCTCGGGTTGGTTTTTTCCACGGCGGCGGCGAGCCTGTTTTTCCTGACACTCCCGTTGGCGTTCTCCGGGGGAATGCCGACCACGGTGTCATTGGGAAGCTGCGACGCGGCGGACTACGCGGCGGGCGCGCGCGTGCTGCAGGAGTTCGCGCGCGGCGATCGGACGGGATTTCTCGGCCAGACCGAAGTCGTGCGGGTGATGTCGGTGGACAACTTTCCCGACTATTGGCTGCGGCTGAATCATTTCACTCCTTCGGCGCTGATCGCGTTGAACGGCTCGGTGCTCGGGTTCGTGCCGCCCGAGCTGGCGACGCTGGTGACCGCGCTGGCGCTGGCCGGGGTGGTCCCGCTCGTGTTCTGGATCGCACGCGCGGTGCTCGGCTACAGCGGCGGTGTAGCGCTGCTGCTCGCGGGCATTTCCGCGGTTAGCCCGGTGCTCTGGTACGCCGTGGCGCATGTGGCGCCGGGGCAGTTGCTGGCGGCGCAGGCGGCGGCGTTGCTGACCTGGGCGGGGATCGCGCTCTGGCGCGGACGGCT
>JAURJO010000237.1 GCA_030832235.1 Verrucomicrobiota bacterium | reverse complement strand
TGGCCAGCACGTAGGCGTGCACGCCGCTGGCGTCGAACCGCGGGAACCCGTTCGCCTTGCCCCAGGCGGTGAGCGCGTGGTCGACGATCAGGTCGTCCATCGCCGTGCCGTCCAGCATGCGGTTCACGTAGCGGGCGCCGACCGAGAGGTTCTTGCTCATCGCGCGCTGCACGCCGAGCGCGATCTCGTCCTGATACATCGGGCGGATGTCCATGTCGACGATCTCGCGGCGGTCGTGGACCGAGCCGTCGGAATACGTGGTCAGGTTGCCGATCTGGGCGCCGAGCACGGGGTTCTTGCCGCTGGCGTCGACCGAGGTGAGGACGTTGTACTTCTCGGTGAAGAACTCGCCGCCGGCGAGTCGCACGTTGGTGTTGGAGGCGACGGGCAGATGGTAGCGGCCCCAGTTCGCGAAGAGCTTGGTCTTCTGGTCGCCGCCGAGATCGTAGGAGGCGCCGAGGCGCGGGGCGAGCTGGTTGGTGACCTTGATGAACATCTGGTCCTGCGCATCGAGGTTCTCGAAGGACTCGCCGCGGAGGCCGAGGCGCATGACGAGGCGGTTGTTCATCGTGGTCCAGTTGTCCTCGGCGTACCACGCGTTGGACTTCACCTGGAACGAGCCGCCGTTGCGGTAGATGCGGGTGCGCACCGCGGCGGTGGCGCCGGCAGGCACGGGCGCGCCGTTGATGGTGCGGCTGGCCGGAATGGCGTAGTAGCGGTAATAGAGGTCACCCGAGTACTTGGTGTTGTCCTTGGAGAGGTTGTCCTCGCGGTCGACGCCCGCGCGGAGGCGGTGCGAGCCGAGCAACGTGAAAGGGAACTCGGCGTCGACGCGCATGGCCTTGCGCTTGTCGCTCGCGGTCGAGACCTGGAGGTTCGGGTTTCCTTGCACGTAGACGAGGCTGCCGGAGCGGCCGTCGTAGATGAACGGCAGGGCATCGTCGGTGCCCGAGCTGGTGCGGTTCTGGGTGCTGGTGCCGTACATCGCGGACAACGTGAGCTTCTCGAAGAACGTGCCGGTGTAGCGGCCGATGTTCGTCGTGCCGCCGCGGTCGGCGTAGGAGATGGACGGGGTGCCGCTGACGGCGCCGGTGGCCATCTTGTAGTCCAAACTCTCGCCCGTGCTGCGGCGCTCGTCGCGAAAGCCGGTGTACTCGAGGCGGTGGCCGTCAAACGGGATGATGTCTATCTTGGCGCCCCAGAACGGATCCTTGGAGGAGGATTTGGAGAAGCGGGTGCCTTCGCTCGTGACGTCCTGGCGCTTCGCGTCGCGGAGCTGGTACAGGCCGTAGAAGAACACGCGGTTCTTCCAGAGCGGTCCGCTGGCGTAGACGTTGGACTGCCACGAGTCTGAGTAGTCACGCTTGTTGTAGATGTAGGGCGTGTTCACGCCGGCGTCGTTCACGTACCAGACGTCCGGGGAGTTCCAGCGGCCCGCATCGGGCGAGTAGTAGAAGTTGGCTCCCGCCTTGTACTCGTTGGAGCCGCTCTTGGTGGTGGTGTTGATCACGCCGCCGGTGGAGCGGCCGAATTCCGCGGAGTAGGCACCGGTCTTGATCTCGAAGTCACTGTAGAGCTCGAAGGGCACCGAAGCGGGGTCGAGCCCGTTGCGGAAATTACTGATGTTAAAACCGTTCACGAAGTAAGCGTTCTCCGCGACGGATGCGCCGCCGAACGACACGAGGTTGCCGAAGGCGCTCACGCCCTGCGCTGTGCCGGGAGCGAGGAGCGCGATCGCCTGCGGGTCGCGGGCGACCGGGAGGATCGCGATCTGCTTCTCATTGAGCACCGTGACGGCCTCCGTGCTGCGGAAGTCGACCGGGTTGATGGAGCCGGCGGAAACGACGTACTTGTCGATCCGAACGACATCGCCACCGACTTCAGTGCTGGCGCCGAGGGTGACGTCGGCCTGTTCGGTGCGGGATTTTCCGGAGGCGTCCGTGAAAGTGACCTTGTAGGACCCCGTCGGCAGAGCGCCGATACGGAACGAGCCGTCGGATTCGGCCGCGACGGAGCGTTTGGCGCCGGTGCCAACCTGCTCGGCCGTGACCAGCGAGCCGGCCTTGGCCTTGCCGACGAGCGCGCCGGCGGTGTTGCTCTGGGCTGAAGTGGGTTGCGGCAGCACGACGAGCAGGGCGAGGGCGAGAAGCCCGGTGACAAGGGCGTGGAAGCAGGCTCGGAAGGCCTGCGCCACACCCGCGGACGGAGACGAGCGGGTACGGTTCATAGGGTAGTCAGTAGCTTTGGTTGTGATCAGCCGTTGCCGGCTGAAGTCGTTGAGACTTGGAATGGCAATGACGAGATTCCACTCTCGGGGCAACCCTGATTCCGGGCGCGGGAAATCCCGATCAGACGCCTTACACAACTATCATTGGGCAGCCTTGGCCTTCTTGCCCTGTGTTTTCCGCAGGTTGTAGGAAGATTGCCCAGGAGCTCCGACGCTCGCTGTAGCCTTGGCAGGCAGGGCGAGGGCGAGCCGCGCTTTCACGTCGGCCAAGGCGGGGTCGGCCGCGCGGTTGGTGAATTCGTGGGGATCGTTCACCAGATCGTAGAGCTCCTCGAAGCCGTCCGCGTAGCGGATAAGGCGGTGACGTGAGTCGGCCACGGCATGCGAGGGCCCGGCGTCACCGCGGAAAACGTACGAAGTGAGGGATGGCCGGGCGCGCGGCGCGGCCGGATCGCGCAATTGCGGCACCAGTGAAAGCCCGTCGCATTGCGGCGGAACGGGCAGGCCCGCGAGTTCGCACAGGGTGGGGTAGAGGTCGGTGAGCGTAACAGGCGCGCGCGTCTTCGAACCGTCGCGACTCAAGCCCGGGGCGTGGATGAAGCAGGGCACGCGGGTCGTCTGGTCCCAGAGCGCGAACTTTTCCCAGTTCTCCTTTTCGCCGAGGTGAAACCCGTGGTCGCTCCAGAGAACGACGATCGTGTTGTCTCGCCGCGGGGAGGCGTCGAGGCCATCGAGCAGCCGGCCGATCTGGTGGTCCACGTAGCTCATGCTCGCGAGGTAGCCCTGCACGAATTTTCCCCAGAGCCGGTTCTCCACCACCCAGCGATGCCAGTCGCGCCGGCCGTGGTCCCGCGCGTCGGCCAGATCGTCCGCCCGGTACTCCGGCAGTTTCACGTCTTTCAGCGGGTGCAGGTCGTACCACTTCCTCGGCACCTCCCAAGGGATGTGCGGCCGGAACAGGCCCACCGCGAGAAACAGCGGCTGATCGTGGCGGCGGGAAAGTTCTCCCAGCGCCCAGTCGACCACCTTGTGATCCCCCGTTTCCTCATCCTTCACGTCGAGCGGGGCCGCGCCGAACAGCTGGCGATCCCCCAGCGGCCGCCCGGGAGTGAGGCCCTCCTCGACGTCGGGCCGCAGGCGCGGCCGCGGCCAGTCGGGTGCGATCGGATCCAGCGGATCGCGGAAATACGCGTCCCACGCCGCCGGATCGTTCTGCGAGTCGCCGGGTGTCCACTGCAGCGCGTGGAAAATCTTCCCGCCGCCCGCCGCGCGGTAGCCCTGATTCCGGAAATGTTGTGACAGCACCACGGCGTCGCGCAGCACCGCAGACTCCTCGCGCCAGCGGGGTCCGTGCGCTCCGAAAAGGTTCAGGTACAGCCCCGAGCGTGCCGGGTGCACGCCGGTCATGACCGCGACGCGCGATGGATGACAGGCGGGCGCGGCGCAGTGGGCGTTGGCGAACGTGACCGACCGTTTGGCGAGTCGATCGAGGTTCGGCGTCTTCACGCCCGGGTGATTGTCCAGCGGCGAGATGTAGTCGTTCAGATCGTCGACCGCGATGAACAGGACGTTCGGGCGTCGCGTCTCCGCGGCCGGCAGCGCTCCGGCGAGCACCGCTGCCAGCACAGCCGTCACGCGCAGGATCATCCGGGGGTTCTCCATCGTTCAGAAGAGCCGGTGGCCCGTGGCGGTGGCAGGAGTGGGCACGCCGAGTAGAGCGGCGAGAGTGGGCGCCAGGTCTTCGACCGATACCTTTTCGTCGCGCTGGCCCCGCGGCACGCCGGGTCCGGAGAACACGAGAGGCACGTGGGTCTCGTAATCGTGGGGCGAGCCATGGCTGACGCCGGCGCCCGACTTGGCGACGAAGTTGCGCTGGAAGGCGTACACGACGTCACGGTCGTTCGCCGCGCGATAGCCGCGCCGGAGCGCGCCGAGGATGCCGGACGCGTCGGCCGCCGTCGCGAGCACTTCCTCCCGGGTGTGCACCGCCGCGATGTACGGGAGCTTGGCCCAGACGTCGCGCACGATGCGCGCCGCGTCCGCCGCCGTCGCCCCGCGCGCGGCAAGGGCGGTGGGCCGCAGGTGGATACCGGCGCCGTCACGTGTGAACCACGCCTCGCCCTTCGGTAAGGCGCCGAATCGCGCGTCGAGGGCCTTCACCGCGGCGGCATCCATCTCGGCGGGTTTCACGCGACCGGCCGGGGTGCCGGGCTGTGTGCGCTGCACGTGTTCCGGCAAAGGCATGATGCCGTGGTCCGCCGTCAGCACGATCAGGCAGCGCGCCAGCCCGACCTCGCGGTCGAGGTGGGCGAGCAGTCTCGCCAGCGTGCGGTCGATGCGCACCACCGAGTCCATGACTTCATGACTGTCGGGTCCGTAATTGTGCCCCGCGGTGTCCACCTGCGCGAAACTCACGCAGAGCAGGTCGATGCCCTCGCCGCGTCCGAGTTTTTCCTCCGTGACGGCGCGTTCCGCGAATTCCCCGAGCACTTCGGTGCTGAAGGGGGAGTTGTCGAAGGCGGTGAAGAACGCGGGGCCGGGCTGCTTGAGTCCGCCGTCGATCCGGCGCGGGAAAGTACGGCCGAGTCC
>JAURJO010000236.1 GCA_030832235.1 Verrucomicrobiota bacterium | reverse complement strand
CGCTGAGGTTGCCCGAGCGGGCGAGGGCGGTGCGTCCGATCTTGGTGTGGTCTGCCAGGATGCAGCACGCGCGGGCGACCCGTCGCATCAGGCGGTCCACCTGCGCGAGCCGGAGGTCGGAATTGTAGAGGGAGCCGTCGAGGCCGAGGCCGTCGGCTCCCTGGAAGGCGAGGTCGGCCGAGAATAACTCGAGCGAGCGCTCGGTCACCGGCCCGGTGAGATCGGGGCTGCCGCGCCGGATGACGCCCCCGAGCAGAACTACCTCCACGCCGGGCGCATGCTGCAGTTCGGAGGCTACGGCGAGGCTGGGCGTGATGACGGTGAGGTCCCGACCGTCGCGTAGCAGCGCGGCGAGCTCGAGAGTGGTGGTGCCGTTATCGAGGATCAGCGTCTGACCCGGCCGCACGAGCCGGCGGGCGGCGGCGGCGATGGCGCGTTTCGCGCCGCGGTTGGCTTCGCGGCGCTCCCGGTAGTCGAACTCGAGGATCATGCGCTCCGCCAGCACTGCGCCACCGTGCGTGCGCCGCACCTCCGAGCGCGCCTCGAGGTTGGCGAGGTCCCGCCGCACCGTCATGCCGCTCACGCCGAACTCCCGTGCCAGCGCGGCCACGGTCACGCCCGGCCGCTCCGCGAGGCGGCGGCGGATCTGGCTCTGGCGGGCCGATGAGGGGAGATGCTTCACGGGTCTGGACGATACTCGAAGAGTGGTAAGAAATGTCAAAACTGTGTTCAGATGAACAAAGATTAACATTGTCGGAAGAGCTCGTCGAAGCACGCTCCCAGCGCATGAACGAGTCGCGCGGTGAAAGTGGAGGGAACGCGGGTTTGCGGGCCGGCGCCGCCGTGACGGACCTCACGCCGGAGGGCTCCGTCTTCCTGTTCGGCTATCCGCACGTTCCGCGCCTGAGCACCGGCGTCCATGACCGCCTGCAGTGCTCGGCGCTCTATTTGGAAGGTGGCGGGGGGAGGGCGCTGTTTATCGCCAACGACCTGATCTTCGTAGGCCGCAAGCTCGCCGGCGAGGTGCGCCGGCGCATCGCCACGGAGACCGGCGTGCCCGAGGAAGCGGTCATGATCACGGCGACCCACACGCATTCGGGACCCGTGACGGTCGATTACGTCAGCAACGCCGCCGACCCGGTCGTGCCGCGCACTGACCGCGCTTACCTTCGCCTCATCGGCGAGCGGATGGTTGCCGCCGCCTTCGCCGCCGTGCGCGCTGCCATCCCCGCCGAGGCCGGGCTTGCGGTGGCTCGCGCGGAGGGCGTCGGGACCAATCGCCATGACCCCGCCGGTCCCGCCGATCCCGAGGTACCGGTCCTCATGGTCCGCGCACGGTCTGACCGACGTCCAATCGCCTGCATGGTGGCCTACGCCATGCATCCGACGGTCCTGCACGAAGATTCCACCCTGATCAGCGGGGACTTCCCGCATTTCACGCGCGCCTTTCTGCAAGCAGGGATACTGCCCGTTGATTGTCCGGTGCTTTTCCACAGCGGCGCGTCGGGCAACCAGAGTCCGCGTCACGTCGCGCGCGCTAATACATTCGATGAGGCACGGCGGCTTGGGGAGAACCTCGGAAGGGCCATCGCGGCCGTGGTGCCGGGTATCGCTTTCTCGGCCGCGCTGCCAGTCTCCGCGACGCGTCGTTTCATCGACCTCGAGCCTCGGCGTTTTCCTTCTCCTGAGCAGGCCGTCGCCGCCGAGCGTGCCGCCCGCGCCCGCTTCGAGGAACTACGCTCTGCCGGTGCCTCGCGGCAGGCGATTCGCACCGCGGAGTGCGATTGGTTCGGCGCTGAGGAGACGGCGGAACTGTCGCGGGCCGCGCTCGACGGCCGGCTGGCCGAGGCGCTTCGGAAGTGCGTTCCCGCGGAGGTGCAGGTCATCGCGATCGGTCCGTGGCGCTTCGTCGGCTGGCCCGGGGAGTTCTTCGTGGAATACGCGCTCGAGGTGCGCCGGCTTTGTCCGTCCGCCTTCGTGCTCACCATGGCCAACGGCGAGCTCCAGGGTTACATTGTGACTCCGGAGGCCGCGGCTCGCGGGGTGTACGAGGCGACCAACGCCGTCTTCGGACCCGAAAACGGACCGCGGTTTGTCGAGACCACGCTCGCCTTGCTCGAGGGCCGGAGCTAGCGCCTCCGTCATGCGTCTGCTGCTCGGCCTCGATCTGGGAACCTCCTATTTCAAGGTCGGACTGTTCTCGCCCGATGGCGCGCTCCGGGGCTTGGGCCGAGTGCGGGTCGTCACCGACACTCCCGCTCCCGGCTACGTGGAATTGCCGGTCGAACGCTTTGTTTTCCTGCTGCGTTCCGGCCTAGACGAGGCCCTGCGGGCGGCCGGGGCGTGCGCCTCAGACATTACCGGGGTCTCATACTCGTCCCAGGCGACAACGTTTCTGCTGCTCGACGCCGGCGACCGGCCGCTGACACCGCTGGTGATGTGGACCGACACCCGCGGGGCGCCAATCGACCCGGAGGTCGCGGCCTTCGGGTCGTCGCCTGAGTTTCACCAACGGGTCGGCCACGCCGGATTTGTTGCGGAGTCGTTGGTGCCGAAGCTGCGTTGGTTCCGGCGCGAGCGACCGGAGATCTGGGCGCGGACCGCGAGCGTGATGACGATTTCCGACTACCTCACGTTCCTGCTCACCGGTCAGCGCATGGCTGATGCCAGTACGGCGGCTTTTCTTGGCCTGCAGGATTTGCGGACGTGCGGATGGTGGCCGGAGGCCTTCGCGAACCTGAGTCTCGATGGAGCGAAATTTTCCCGGCTGCTAGCCCCGGGGGCCGCTTGCGGGTGCACGGGTGCCAGAGCGGCTGCGTTGCTTGGTTTGACTGAGGGCACGCCGTTCGCGGTCGGCGCGATCGACCATCATGCGGCGGCGGTGGGTGCCGGACTCGGTTCGCTCGCCGAGGTGAGCATCTCGACGGGCACGGTGCTGGCGGCGCTGGCGTTGGTGGAGCGGATCGATCCGATCCCGGGGTGTTATCATGGGCCTCACACCGATGGCCGACGGTTTTACCGTTTGGCATTCAACGCGGACGGCGCCGGGAAACTGGAAAACTACCAGCGGCGCGTCGCGCCTGGGCGAACGCTCGAGGAGTTGCTCGCCGCTGCGGACCGCGCGCGGCGCGAGGGAAATCCGGATCCGGTCGAAGCGGGCGTTTTGGAAATCCTCACTTCGATCGCGCAGGCGCATGTGGGTCTGGTCGCGCAGGTGACGGGCTCGCGCCAAGTCGCGCGGATCGCCTCGACCGGTGGCGGAGCGCGCAGCGATCTGTGGCTGCGGCTGAAGGCTGAGGCCATCGGCGCCACGGTGGTGCGACCCGCGGTCGCCGAGCCCGCGTGTCTTGGCGCGGCGATCTTTGCGGCCGCGGCCGCGGGCGTTTACTCCACGATCGATGCCGCGGCCGCCGCGATGGTGCGACCGGCAGCGGAGTTCACCCCATAAAGTTTCCGACGACCCCGGCGCGTCCGCGGCGACGTCAAAAAAGAGAAGGGGAGGCCGGACGGTATTTCCGTCCGACCTCCCCCCCGGTGCCGTCACCCGAGTTTAACCGTCGTTAACGGTAGTCCTCGCCGGTGATGGCGTTGATGATCTTGAAGTTCTCGACGTGGAAGTTGAGGTCCGCGCGGAACGCGAGTTTCACGCCGAAGAGCTTCTCCATGCGCACGAGCAGATCGGCGTCCTCGCTGCGCCGACGCTCGAGGATGATCGGGTGCACCATGACGCGGAGCGAGTACTCCTTGCCGTCGTTGCGGAGCTGGAGGCGCCGGACGACGGAGCTGAGGCGGCGTTGGAGCTCGACCGACATGGTGGTGGCGCTCTTCACGATGCCGCGGCCGCGGCAGTAGGGGCAGTCGGTGTAGAGGTTGGACGAGAGCGACTCCTGCTGGCGCTGGCGGGTCATCTGCATGATGCCCAGCTGCGAGATCGGCAGGAT
>JAURJO010000235.1 GCA_030832235.1 Verrucomicrobiota bacterium | reverse complement strand
CAGTGTCGTCACAGGCCGTTATCCCCACAACAACGGCCGCGCCTCCGAGCTCCACGAGCCGATCGCGGCGCACCTGCCTTGGTTCCCGCGTCTCCTGCGCGAGGCGGGGTACCACACCGTGCTCAGCGGGAAGAACCATATGAGTTCCGCCCCGCCGGCGCCGGGTGAAAAACCGCAACCGTCCGCCTTTGACTTGATCGACGCCGGCAAGGGCGACGGCAACAGCGGCGGCCACGCGAATTGGGTGCGCCTCCTGCGCGAACGTCCGGCGGGGAAACCTTTCTTCGGCTGGTACGCGGCGCTCGACGCGCACCGGGCGTGGGACGGCGACGACGAGTGGAAAGAAGACGTCTACGGCCCCAAGCACGACCCGGCCAAGGTGCGCGTGCCGCCATTCCTCCGCGACGACGCTGCCACCCGTTCCGATCTCGCCTCGCATGCGAACGAAGTGACCCGCTTCGACCACTTCGTCGGCCTCGTCGTCGCCGAGTTGGAACGGCAGGGACAACTCGCGAACACCCTGATCCTGGTGATGGCCGACAATGGACGCCCGTTCCCTCGCGCGAAGACGCGCCTGCATGACTCGGGCATGAAGACGTACCTGATCGCGCACTGGCCCGCCGGCATCGCCCAACCCGGCCGCCCGGCGCCGGGACTCGCGAGCGCGATCGACCTTGCGCCGACGATCCTCGACGTCGCCGGTGTGGCCGCGGCGCCCTCGATGCAAGGCGTGAGCCTGCGGCCGATGTTCAAGGATCCCGCTGCCATCGTGCGACGCGCGGCGTTCTCCGAGCACAACTGGCACGACTACGAGGCGCACGGCCGGAGCGTGCGGACGGAAGGTTACCTCTACATCCGCAACCACCGGCCCGCGCTGCCGTGGCAAGGTCCGGCGGACTCGGTGCGCTCGCCCTCGCATCAGGCGCTTCGCTCCGCTCGCGACGCCAAGCAGCTCACGCCCGCGCAAGCAGACGTGTTCCTCGCGCCGCGCCCCACCGAGGAACTCTACCTCACCTCCGAAGATCCAAACCAACTCCGCAACCTCGCCGGCGACCCGGCCCACGCCGCCGCCAAGGCAAGGCTCGCGAAACTCCTCGCCGATTGGACCGCCGCCACTGGAGACACGGTGCCCGCGCAACTCACCCCCGACCTCTTCGACCGCGAAACGGGCGCCGCCGCCGCCAAAGGCAAAAAAGGAAGAACCAACTCCCGCGGCACCCCCGCCGGCGCCGAACGCCAAGCCGACCGCATCAACGCCCCGGGCCCGCGTTGATCCGCCGAGCGTCGACGGACCGACGCACGGCGAAGTTGAAGCGGGAAATTGAGCTTGAGCCGGCAGGACCAACCAAGCGGCAGACTCCGCTTACTCTTTTGCCGACGCCGCTTTTCGTCACGTATTACGTAACGCATCCGCGGCAAACGGCCGCGGCTACACCGCGGGTTCCTCTGAAGGGATAAACGAAAAGGATTCCGGGGAAACTGGTCAGTGCTCGGAGCGGGACGAAATCTTCGGCCCGTCAAAGCCCCACCCTTGTCAGGGCTTCAGGGGATGCTCCTTCAGGATCTCCTCGACGGTGTAGAAGTTCATGCGGTCCTTGGTCGCTTCGCGGACTTTCCGCACCTGTTCGGATGAAATCATGGAGCCGTTGTTGCCGAACGACAGGCGCACGTAGCTGAGCACGGCGGCCATCTCGTTGTCGTTCAGGAGTCCACCGAAACCGGTCATCGGCGGCACGCCCTTGCTCGGGTCGTACTGGACGCCGTTGACCTCGATCGGACCCCAGAGGCCCTTGAGGGCGATCTTGATGAAGCGTTCGTCGTCATCGATCCACGCCGACTTCTCGAGCGGCGGATAAACGCCCGCCATGCCCTTGCCGTTGGCCTGGTGGCAGGTCACGCAATGGGCGTCGCGCAGGTAGACCTCTTTACCGATACGGTAGACACGATTGTCCTCACCCTCCAACGGGCGGGTGGGGCCGAAACTCTGGTCGGCCTCCGACTTGGGCGGCTTCGGGAAATCGTAGGTGCCCGCGAAATACGCGGCGGCGCCCGCGTTGGCCGCCAGATCGACGCCGCCGGCGGCCTTCAGCGCCTCGGCGTCATCCTTCAACGTGTGCTCAAGGATCTGCTTGGTCACCGGACCTGACCACGCGTCGAGCGGCTGCTTGAGGGCCTCAAGGGCGATCCGGGCGCCGTCGGCGTTGTCGAGCCAGGAGGCGGCGACGGTGGCCTCGAGGCGCACGCGCGGATGCGAGTCCCGGGCGGCGCGCAGCAGCAATTCCGCGGAACCGGGGACCTTGGCGTAGGCGAAACGGAGCACGCTCGCGGCGGCGGACCGGGCCTCGTGGCGCTTGGCGCCGAGGAGACGCGCGATGAGGCCGGCGTCGGGCTGGTTCTGCGCCCAGGTCGCCCAGAGCGCCTCGCAGAGGTGGTGTTCGTATTCGGGATCGGCGGGGTTGAGTTTCGCGACCCACGCGCGCACCGCCGGGAGCACCTCGGCCGCCGGCCGGCCCCGCAGCTCGCGGCGCGTGCGGTAGCGGGTGCGGTACTCAGGCAGCTTGAGGTTCTCGAGCAACTCGGGGATCGAGGCGCCGGCGACCTTGGCGGGAGTCACGAGCGGACGTCCCGGATAGGTGATGCGGTAGATGCGGCCGTGGTCGTGGTCGCGATTCGGATCGCGCGCGTTGTGCTGCATGTGGCCGATGAGCGCGCTGTGCCAGTCGACGAAGTAGAGCGAGCCGTCGGGGGCGAACTCCAAGTCGACCGGGCGGTAGTTCGGGTTGTTGCCGGAAACGAGATCGCCCGCGAGCGAGCCGAGGAAACCCGCGCCATCGTCCTTCAGCGAGGCGAGGCTGATGCCGAGAAACCCGATGCTGTTGCAGATCATGAACTGCCCTTGCAGGTGATCGGGGAAGTGACGCGATGAGACGAATTCGGAACCGGACGTGGGGCGTGAACGCTTCGGGACGAAGGTCCGCGTCTTCGTGATCTCGACGCCGTAAGGCATCTTCGCCGAAAGCGGCAGCCCCCACCAATTGAGACCGTCGGAAGCGTCGGAGATGTAGCACTGTTCCCAATAATCAAAGGCCACGCCCCACGGGTTGTTGTAGTCGGCCTGGCTGTAGCGCTCGAGGCGGAAGTTCTTCGGGTCGAAGCGCCAGACGCCGCCGTCGTTCACGCGCCGCGGGCCGTAGGGGGTCTCGACCTGCGAGTGCAGGAAGCGGCCCTCGCAGAGGTAGAAGGCACCCGAAGCGTCGGCGGAGAACGCCGAGATCGCGTGGTGCGTGTCGTGGGTGTCGAAGCCGTGCAGCAGCAGCTCCATGCGGTCCGCGCGGTCGTCTCCGTTCTCGTCCACGAGCAGCACGAGGTTGGGCTCCTGGGCAACGTAGACGCCCTCGGGCGCAAACTCGAAGCCGATGGGCAAGTGGAGGCCGTCCGCGAAAACAGTCTGCTTGTCGGCGCGGCCATCGCCGTCGGTATCCTCGAGGATCAGCAGTTTGTCGTTGGGCTTCGGATCACCCGGACGCCAATGCGGGTAGCTCGGCATGACCGCCACCCAAAGGCGTCCGCGGTTGTCGAACGACATCTGCACCGGGTTCGCCAAATCGGGAAACTCCTTCTCGGACGCGAATAGCTCGAGCTTGAAGCCCTCCATCATCTTGAGGTCGGTCATCACCTCGCGGCCGTCGCGGTACTCGATGGTGCCCATCGCACCACCGGGCTTGAAGTTGGTCGGCACCGGCGGGAGCGCGTGTGTGCGGCTGTCATCGACCGCGAGGTCGCGCTTCCGGCCGGAAGCGACGTCGTGGATCAGGGTGTCGCGCAGCGTCATCATTTCGCGGGTCTTGCGCACCTCA
This sequence comes from Verrucomicrobiota bacterium, assembly GCA_030832235.1. Taxonomy (GTDB): domain Bacteria; phylum Verrucomicrobiota; class Verrucomicrobiia; order Opitutales; family Opitutaceae; genus ER46. Next base: position 5,909 of record JAURJO010000235.1, on the reverse strand, counting down.
TCGGGATAATTCTGCGGACCGTAGGGCTGGTAGCGCTGGCCGTGGGTGTGGACACCGTTGACCAAGTTGTAGTCGTTGTTCCAAAGCCAGTCCTTCTCCTTCACCGCCGCGTGCACGAGGGCGGCGTCGGCTTCCGACCGCCCGGCCGGCGCGGCGCCGTACATCCCGTCGGCGAGGATATTGGCCAACTCGCGGTAGCCGGCCTCGGTGGGGGCGAATCCGTTGATCGTGAACGGCCGGCCGGGCCGGTCGTAGCGGGCCTTGGTCGGCGCGAACAGGTCGATGAACGTGAGCTTGTTCCGGCTGGCGACGCGGCCGATGGCGGCGGCGTAGAGCGCGAGATTGGAGTTCTCCTTGCGGCCGTCGGGCAGGTCACGCGTGGCGGAGAGATCCTCGAAGGCGATCGGCGAAACGAGCACGAGGCGCGGCGCGCCGCGGCCGTTGTAGGCCTGCGCGAGCGTGTGGCGCACCCAGGCCTCCATCTCGGCCTCGAAATTCCCGACGCGGTCCGGCCCGTCGAACGACTCGTTGTAGCCGAAGAAAGCGACGATGGTGTCGGCCTTGAGATGGGTGAGCCACTGGTCGGGCGTCGGGAAGAAGCCCTTGCCGTTGTGCATGGCGTACTCCGGGCGGAACTTCTCCGCGCCGGGAAACGCCCACTGGGAGACCCGTGCGGGGTGCGGGCGAAACGCGGGCGTGTCTCCGGGCCGGCCCATGTTGCGCACGATGAGTTTCTTGCCGGGGAAACGCAGGTGCAGCTCGGTCTCGATGCGACCGTAGTAGACATCGCGTTCGGCGAGGCCGTTGCCAAGCAGCACGACGCGCTCGCCGTCATCAGGCGCCGCGACCCCCTGAGGACGGGCGGTCATCGCGGTGCCCGGCAGCGGGAAGTCGGCGTGGGGCCCCACGACCGGCTTGGCGTCGGCCTGCTTGGCGGCAGCCTTGCCACCCTTGCCCTTGCGCTTCGCGGCATCGGCTTTGTCCGCCGCGGGCGCGGAGGCCTGGCCGGAGGCAGGAGCGTCGGCAGCCACGCAGGCGACCGAGCAGAGGAGCAAAGCGGGGAGCAAACGCGCGAACAAGGTCATGGGGAGAGCAAAGCGACTTGTCCCCCTCTCTGACGCGCGGCCGCTCCCGAGTCGAGAGCGGCCCTTCCTGACGACGCCGGCTAGAAGAACTTCTTCGCCTTCTCGAAGAAGGAGCGGGAAGTCGGCTCGGCGGCGTCACCGCTCACCCGGCCGAACTCCTCGAGCAAACGGCGTTGCTCGCCGGAGAGCACGGTGGGCACCTCGACCTGTACGCGCACCAGCTGGTCGCCCTGCGCGCCGCCGCGCAGGCTCGGCATGCCGCGGCCGCGGAGGCGGAAGGTCGTGCCGCTTTGGGTGCCGTGCGGGATCTTGAGCGCGGCCTTGCCCGAGAGGGTCGGCACCTCGATCGATCCGCCGAGCGCAGCGAGGGTGAACTTGATCGGGATCTCGCAGAAGAGATCGTCGCCCTGACGCTCGAACAACTCGTGCTCCTTGACGGTGAGCACGATGTAGAGGTCGCCCGGCTGGCCGCCCGCCAGACCGGCCTCGCCATTGCCGCTGGAGCGGAGACGCGAGCCGGTGTCGACACCCGGCGGGATGCGGACGTTGAGCTTGGTGTTGCGCGCCACGCGGCCCTCGCCGCGGCAACCGGAGCAGGGCTTCTCGATCCGGGAACCGGCACCGCCGCACGACGGGCAGGTCTGCGTGAAGGTGATGATACCGCCGGAGCGGCGCACCTGGCCAGCTCCGCGGCAGGTCGAGCAGGTGACGCGTTTCGAGCCCGGCTCGGCTCCGGAGCCGTCGCAGCGCTCACACGCCATCTGCTTCCGGAACGAAATCTCCTTCTCCACGCCGCGAGCAGCATCCTCGAGGGTGATCTCAAGATCGTAACGGAGATCGGCGCCATCGCGACCGCCGCCCCCTCCCCCGCCGCCGAACATCTCCTCGAAAATCCCGCCACCACCGCCGCGACCGCCCTGTTGGCCGAAGACCTCCCGGAAAATGTCGAACGGGTCGTGGAATCCGCCGCCACCCATGCCGCCCCCGCCACGGGGACCCGCGGCGCCGGCGCCACCCTCGAAGGCGGCCGGACCGTAACGATCGTAGGCGGCCCGCTTCTCGGCGTCGCTCAGCACCTCGTAGGCGTGCGACACCTTCTTGAACATCTCCTCGGCGGCCTTGTCGCCGGGATTCTTGTCGGGGTGATACTGCACCGCCTTCTTGCGGTACGCCTTCTTGAGCTCCTCGGCCGTGACCGATTTCTCAACCCCGAGCAGCTCGTAGTAGTCCTCCTTGGCCATGATGGTGGGCGCCGGATCCGGTTAAACGACCGCCGCTTTGGCCGGGCCGCTGGAAATGATCACCGAGGCGGGCCGCAGGAGGCGGCCGTTGAGCGAGTAACCGACACGGACGACTTGGAGCACGTGCTCCTCCTTCACGTCGGCGGAAGGCTGATGCGAGATCGCCTGGTGCTGGTGCGGGTCGAACGCCTGGCCGGCAGGGTTGATTTCCTTGAGGCCGTGGCCGGCGAGGGCGGAACGCATCTGGGTAAGGACCATGTCGACGCCATCGGCGACGCCCTTGAGCTCGGCGCCCGGCTGACGCGCGGCGGACGCGGCAAGTCCGAGCGTGTCGAGCACGGGGAATATATCCTCTAGCACGCGACCGGTGGCCGCGGTGCGCAGCTCGTCCTTCTCGCGCAAAGCCCGGCGGCGGAAATTCTCCAGATCGGCGGCGGTCCGGAGGAACCGGTCGTAATGGGCGGCGGACTCGGCCTTGGCGGCGGCCAGCTGCGCGGCGAGGTCCGGCGAGGGCTGGGCGGCGCCGGCGGCGGGCGTCGGCTCGGCCGCGGGGACGGAAGCGTTCTCTTTGTTTTCGGACTCAGGCATGGGAAAAAGAGGACGAAGTAACCAGCCGCCGCGCGAATCTTCAAGTCGCGCCTTCCGTGAGCTGCGCGCTTGTTTCCCGCGATCGCCGCGAGGAAGGTGACGCATGGCCTCCGCGGACCACTCCCGTTCCCGCACGGCGCTCGCCGCCGCCGGTATCCTCGGCGCGACCGGTGTCGCCCTCGGTGCGCTCGGCGCGCACGCGCTCAAGGCGAGCTTGCTGGAACGCGGCATGACCGAGGTTTGGGACACCGCGGCGAAGTACCACCTGCTCCATGCGGTGGCATTGCTCGGCTGGGCCGCTTGGCGGCGGCACGGGACGGTAGCGGAGACGCGGGCGGTGGACTGGGTGACGCGACTTTGGGTGGCGGGCGCGGTGCTCTTCTCCGGTTCGCTGTACTGGCTCGCCACGGGTGGTCCCCGCTGGCTCGGCCCGGTGACGCCGCTCGGAGGCGTCGCGTTGATCGCGGGCTGGGTTCTCCTCGCGAAACAAGCGTTCCGCCGCGACCCTGCATGAGCTCCGCCCTGCCGCTACCCGAGGACCTGCGTGCGATGCTGGAGGCGGTGCGCCGCCACGGCCGCCCACGGGTCGTGGGCGGTGGCGTGCGCGACTGGCTGCTCGGCTTGGCGCCCAAGGATCTCGACGTCGAGGTGGGCGGCATCGACTTCGAAACGCTGCACCGGGACCTCGAGCCCTTCGGCGCCACGGACATCGTGGGACGGAGCTTCGGCGTCATCAAAGTGCGGAGCCGCGCGACCGGCGAGGAGTACGACTTCTCGCTGCCGCGCCGGGAGTCGAAGACCGGCGCGGGGCACCGCGGCTTCGCGGTCGCTCCGGATCCCGGTCTCGACGACGCGGACGCGGCGGCGCGGCGGGACTTCACGATCAACGCGATCGCGCTGGATCCCTTCACTGGCACCCTGATCGATCCCCATGGCGGGCAGGCCGACCTGCGCGCCCGCGTGCTGCGGCACACCAGCGCGGCCTTCGCGGAGGATCCCCTGCGCGTCCTGCGCGGCTTCCAGCTGGCGGCGCGTTTCGATCTCACGCTGGCGCCCGAAACGGCCGCGCTTTGCCGCGGCATTTCGGGCTCCTACGCGGAGCTACCCCTCGAGCGAGTCTGGGGCGAATGGGAGAAATGGGCGGTGAAGGCGATGCGGCCCTCCCGCGGTCTGCAAGTGCTCGAGGAAACGGGATGGCTCGCCCACTTCCCCGAGGTCGCGGTACTGCGCGGCACCCCGCAGGATCCCGAGTGGCATCCCGAGGGCGATGTCTTCACGCACACCGGGCACTGCCTCGACGCGCTAGCGGCTTCGGGAGCGTGGCGGGAAGCCGACGTACTGCGGCGTGAACGGCTGATGTTTGCCGTGCTGGCGCACGACTTCGGCAAGCCGACGACGACCGTGCTCGCGGAGAAAAAAGGTCGGCAGCGTTGGGTGAGCCCCGGGCACGAGCCGGCCGGCGGTGAACCGGCGGTGCGATTCCTGCGTCGGATCGGGGCACCGCTGCGCCTCGATGCGCCTGTGCGGGCTCTCGTCGTGAACCACCTCGCGCATTTCAGCGGTCAGGAGGAGCCCTCCGCGACGGCCGTGCGACGACTCGCCCGGCGCCTGGAGCCAGCGACGATCGAGGAACTCGCGATCGTGATGCGGGCCGACGCCGACGGCCGGCCGCCGCTTGTGACGCCCGACGTGCACGCGCGGATCGACGCCTTGGTCGCGAAGGCCCGCGCGCTGGAGCTGGAGCGTCTGGCGCCGCGGCCGGTTTTGCTCGGCCGGCACCTGATCACCCTCGGCCTGAAACCCGGACCCGCGATGAAGGGCATCCTCGACGCGGCGTTCGAGGCGCAACTCGACGGGGCCTTCGGAGACGAAGACGGCGCGCTGGCGTGGGCGCGCCGCCGGTTGGAAACCCCGTCCGCCTGAACGCGGACGCGGCTGCGACCGCTCAGAACGAGCGCCGCGCGCTGAGGTAGGCGAAACGCCCGCCCGGGCGACCCACGAGGCCCTGATTGTAGCCGACGTTGGAGTTATCGAGCGGCGGCTGGCGATTGAACATGTTATCGAGGCCGAACGTGAGGCGGAGGTCTCCCATCCGGGAGCGTTTGTCCCAACCGTAGCTGAGGCTGCTGCCGAACGTGTGGTAGCGATTCACCTCCCATCCGTCACGCGCGAGGTCGCGGTGGCGGTGGATGTAGGTCGACGACAAACTCGCGGCCCACGCGCGCTGCTGCCAGAAGAGCGAGGACTGGCCGCGGTAGCGCGGCAGGCTGCGGCCGACGCTGCTGACCACGGCATCGTTCTGGAAGCGCCGCGACGAGTAAAAGCCCATGTAGGTCCAGTTGCTGGAGAACGAGAAACTGCCGAAACGATCGGTCCGCACGCGGTGGCGGACACCGTAGTCGTAATAACGCACCATCTGCTGGGCGAGATTCACGGCGGAGTCGGTGATGAACCGGATCCGACCGGGGACCGTGACGGTTTCCCCGGGTTGCACGAGGCGAGTGACGCCGCCCGCCCCGGCGAGGATCGCGATACCGGCGGTGGTATTGTTGCGGTAGGTCTCGGACTGCGGATCCCGGACCACCAGATCACCGGTGCTGGTGAGCTCGTTCTGCCGGATGAACGTCGTGCCGAGGCCGGAGGTGATGAGGTTCTTCTGCTCGATCACGCCGTGGGTGAACTCGAGCGAGAGCCCGCGGAACCAGCGGCCCGGCACATCGAAGACGAAACCCGTCTGTTTGGTGACACCGTCCTCCGGCTTCAGGTTGCGGTTGCCTGCGGTGCGCACGAGCCGCTGGTACGTGCTGGCGTCGATCGGATCACCGGTGAGCGCCTGCGGACGACGGAGGTCGGGCAGACTGCTCACGAGACTCTCGCGCACACCGCCGTAGAGCTGCGGCAACGTGGGCGAGCGGAAAGTTTCGCTGTAGGAACCGCGGAGCAGGAGGCTGCGCGTGGGGCGGAACGCGAGCCGCGCGCCGGGCTTGATGCCGCT